>NZ_JBHVGB010000048.1:0-34141 GCF_042801335.1 Nocardioides sp. NPDC057577
GGTGACGGCTCGATTCGCGCGTGTGACGCCTCGGCCTGCGGGGGTGACGCCTCGGCCGACCGGGGTGACGCCTCGGCTCAGGGTTTGGGGTAGCCGCGGCGTACGGCTCGTTCCAGGATCCCCAGGGTGGCCCGGATGGACTTCTGGTCGATGACCGGGAAGATCGGCTTCCACTCGGGGAGGGCGGTGGACCAGTCGCAGTAGGAGGTGACGCGGGTGTCGCCGGAGTCGAGCTGCTCGAGCTGGTAGCCGAAGCGGTGGCCGATCGGGGGCTTGATGGTGCCGTCGATGGTCCACTCGATCGACCGGTCGGGCTCGAAGCCGGTGATGACCACGGTGACGTCGTACCTGCCCATCGGGTAGTCGCCGAGGGCCTCGCGGTCCATGTGGACGACGAACCGGTCGTCGACCCCACCCACCCGCGACCCCTCCGCGGACTGGAGCATCCCGGAGGCGTCGATGGCGACATGGCCGTCGGGGTCGGTGAGAACGGCGAAGATGTCGGTGGGGGAGGCGGGGATGATCCGCTCGGCGTCGATGCGTTCGGCCTCGATGGGCTCGGCTTCCCGGGTCTGGTCGGTCACGAGGCCTGAATCTAGCGGCGTCCTGGCGTGCCTGGCATCACACCGTGGCAGGATGCGGGGCATGAGTGAGCGCACGATCGAGACAGTCGGAGTCGTCGGCCTGGGCACCATGGGTGCCGGGATCGCGGAGGTGTTCGCCCGCAACGGGTTCACCGTGGTCGGGGTCGAGCGGGACGAGGAGGGCCTCGAGCGCGGCAAGGCCCATCTGGCGCACTCGACGGGCCGCGCGGTCAAGCGCGGCAAGCTCAGCGAGGAGGAGCAGGAGGCACTGCTCGGCCGGATCTCCTTCGCCACCGACGCGACGGCGCTCAAGGACGTCGACATGGTCGTCGAGGCGGTCGTGGAGTCGCTGGAGCTGAAGAAGTCGATCCTCGCCACCCTCGACGAGATCGTGGCCCCCGAGACGATCCTGGCCACCAACACCTCCTCGCTGTCGGTGACCGAGATCTCGACCGCGTCCAAGCACCCGGGCCGCGTCGTCGGCGTGCACTTCTTCAACCCGGCGCCGGTGCAGAAGTTCGTCGAGATCGTACGCACCGTGGTGACCGAGCCCGAGGTGCTCGAGAACGCTCGCGAGGTCGTCGGCAAGCTCGGCAAGTCGCCGGTGGTCTGCGGTGACCGGGCCGGCTTCATCGCCAACGCGCTGCTCTTCGGCTACCTGAACCATGCGGTCTCGATGTTCGAGGGCCACTACGCCACCCGCGAGGACATCGACACCGCGATGCGGCTGGGCTGCGGCTACCCGATGGGGCCGCTGGCGCTGCTGGACCTGATCGGGCTGGACACCTCCTACGAGATCCTCGACACGATGTACCGCCAGGGTCGCGACCGGCTGCACGCCCCCGCGCCGATCCTCAAGCAGATGGTCACCGCCGGGATGCTCGGGCGGAAGTCGGGCCGAGGCTTCTACACCTACGAGGCCGCCGACTCACCCGTCGTGGTGCCGGACGCGCTGACCCCGAGCGCCGACGCGACCCACGAGCTGCGCCGTCAGGTCACCAAGGTCGGCGTCGTCGGCACCGGGACGATGGCGTCGGGGATCGTCGAGGTCTTCGCCAAGGGCGGCTACGACGTGACGTACGTGGGCCGGAGCCAGGACAAGGTGGACGGCGTCGCGGCGCGGATCACCAAGAGCCTCGACAAGGCGATCGGACGCGGCAAGCTGGAGGAGTCGGCGAAGCCGGAGATCCTCGGCCGGCTGACCGGCACGACCTCGCTGGACGACCTCGCCGACGTCGACATCGTCGTGGAGGCCATCGCCGAGGACCTGGCCATCAAGACCACGCTCTTCGAGAACCTCGACGACATCTGCAAGCAGGGCGCGATCCTGGCGACCACGACCTCGAGCCTGCCGGTCATCGAGCTGGCGAAGGTGACCAAGCGGCCGTCCGACGTCGTCGGGATGCACTTCTTCAACCCGGCGCCGGTGATGAAGCTGGTCGAGGTCGTCTCCACGGTGACCACGTCCGAGGAGGTCTCCGAGACCGTCCGGGCCCTCTGCTCGACGGTCGGCAAGTCGCCGGTCTCGTGCGGGGACCGGGCCGGTTTCATCGTCAACGCGCTGCTGTTCCCCTACCTCAACGACGCGGTCAAGATGCTCGAGGGGCACTACGCGACCGCCGACGACATCGACACCGCGATGAAGCTCGGCTGTGCGCTGCCGATGGGTCCGTTCGAGCTGCTCGACGTGGTCGGCAACGACGTCTCGCTGGCCATCGAGCGGGAGCTCTACCTGGAGTTCCGCGAACCGGGCTTCGCGCCCGCGCCGCTGCTGGAGCACCTGGTCACCGCGGGCTACCTCGGTCGCAAGACCGGCAAGGGCTTCCGCGACTACAGCTGAAGCGTTCCTCCAGCAAGGCGGTGTCCTGAGCCTGTCGAAGGGTATGCAGCTCGAGGCACACATCCCGTGCGGAACTCCGCACGGGATGTGTGCCTTCGTCTGCATCCCTTGATGAAGGAACACCCCCGACCACCCCAGCAGTACGCTGGGTGACGTGGGACTTCTGATCGCACTTCTCATCGTCGTCGCGGTGATCGGGACCGTGGTGGTGACCAGCAGGCGCTCGCAGGCGCGAGCGCTCGAAAAGCAGCGCGCCGATCTCGAACCGGTCAAGCAGCTCGCCTTCGAGGACGTGACCGCCTTCGGTGAAGAGCTGCAGAAGCTCGACCTGGACATGGCCGGCAAGGAGCTCGACGAGGGCGCCAACGCCGACTACCAGCGCGCGCTGGACGAATACGAGACGGCCAAACGCACCGTTGACAAGATGACCGAGCCCGACGACGTCAAGAAGATCACCACGATCGTCGAGGACGGCCGCTATGCGATCGCGTGCGTCGAGGCGCGGGTCGCCGGCGAGCCGCTGCCGAAGCGTCGCCCGCCGTGCTTCTTCGACCCCCGCCACGGACTGTCGACCGAGGACGTGGCCTGGGCGCCGCCGGGTGGCACCACCCGTGACGTACCTGCCTGTGCGCTCGACGCCGAGCGGGTCAAGGCGGGCGCTGAGCCCGACACCCGCAAGGTGATGGTCGGCAACGAGCGAGTTCCCTACTGGCAGGGTGGCCCGGCCTACCGTCCCTACGCCGCCGGCTACTTCGGCGCCTTCTCGCCGATGGACTGGATGTTCGCCGGGCTGATGTTCAGCGCCTTCGGCGGCTTCGACGCCTTCGGTGAGATCGGCGAGGGCATGGGCGATGCGATCGGCGGCATCGGCGAGGGCATGGGGGACATGTTCGGCGGGATCGGCGACGGCATCGGCGACATGTTCGACGGCTTCGATTTCTAGCGGCGTACGCTTCCCCGGTGCCACCACTTCATACGCTCGAGCTCGGCGAGGCCGGAAGTCGTGTCGTCTTCCTGCACGGACTCTTCGGACAGGGACGCAACTGGAACACGCTCGGCAAGCAGTTGGCCGACAAGCATCGGGTCACGCTCGTCGACCTGCCTCACCACGGCCGCTCCCCGCAGCCTGACAGCTTCGACTACCTCGAGGTGACCGCGGCGGTCGCCGAGCTGCTCTCTGCTGATGACGGGGCCGACGACCCCGCGACCGTGGTCGGCCACTCGATGGGCGGCAAGGTCGCGATGCTGCTCGCGATCACCCGCCCGGAGCTGGTGGCGAAGCTCGTCGTGGCCGACATGTCCCCGGTCGTCTACGAGCGCGTCGGCGGCTTCAAGACGTACGTCGACGCCATGCAGGGCCTCGACCTGGACCGCATCACCCGCCGCGAGGAGGCCGATGCCGGGATGCAGGAGGCGGTCCCCGACCCGACGGTCCGCGGCTTCCTGCTGCAGAACCTGCGCCGCGACGGGGACGGCTGGCGCTGGGCGATGAACCTGGACGTCCTCGGCCGCGACCTCGACCGCATCGGCGCCTGGCCGACCGAGGAGCTGAAGGCGTACGAGCCCTACGACGGACCCGTGCTGTGGGTGGCCGGGGAGCTGTCGAACTACGTCACCGACGACTACGCGCCGGCGATGAAGGAGTGGTTCCCGCGCTACCGCAAGGTGACCATCAAGGGCGCCGGTCACTGGGTCCATTCCGAGAAGCCGGAGACCTTCCTCGCTGCGCTGCGCCAGTTCCTCGGCGACTGAGACACGTGCGCGTCTACGCTGTGCGGCATGGAGCGTGACAAGCCGGTCATCGTGCTGGTCGGCGGCGAGCACGCCGCCGTCATCGAGCAGGAGTTCCGGGCACGGTACGACCGTGACTACCGGATCGAGTCGGTCCTGGGATTCGCCGCGGGGCTCGACAGGACACGCGTGCTCGTGGCCGAGGGTGCGCAGGTCGCGATGGTCGCCGCCGAGCATGTGCTCGACGAGGGCACCTCGATCGAGTTCCTGCGCCAGGTGCCGGCGGTCGTGGCGACGGCGCGCCGTGTCGCGCTGGTCTCGTGGGAGGACTTCTCCGGTGCACTCGAAGACCTGCGTGCGGCGGCGCTGGAGCGGGAGATGGACACCTACGTGCTCATCCCGCGCGGCCCGCGGGACGAGGAGTTCCACACCGCGCTGATCGAGCTGCTCTCGGAGTGGGGCTGGTCGGTGGGCAGGCCCCTGGTGACCGTGACCGACGTCGTGGCCGAGCCCGGCGACCGCGCCGCGGCGGCGGTCCGCGACCTGCTGGACCGCATGGGCTTCCCGCATCGCGCCCTCGAGCCGAGCGACGACGAGGCACAGGAGCTCATCGAGGAGGCAGGCCCGGGGGCACGGCTGCCCCTGGTCCGCACCTTCACGGGTCGGGTGGTCTCCGGGGCGACGGCGGCGACGGCCGCCGAGGCCATCTACGGCGGGTTCGACGAGATCCCCGAGGGGGTGATCGCCGACGTGGCCATCGTGGGCGGTGGTCCCGCGGGCCTCGCGGCAGCCGTCTACGCCGCGTCGGAGGGCTTGGCGACGGTCGTCGTGGAGCGCGACGCGATCGGCGGCCAGGCGGGGTCGAGCTCGATGATCCGCAACTACCTCGGCTTCCCGCGCGGCATCTCGGGCATGCGCCTCGCCCAGCGATCCCGCATCCAGGCAAGCCGGTTCGGCGCGCGCTTCTTCACCGGACGGCCGGCGACCGGGATCGAACCCGGCCCCGCCCACGAGCCCGAGCACCAGCACGTGCACGTGCGCGGCGCGCAGTTCTGCGCTCGTACGGTCGTCCTCGCCATGGGTGTGACCTATCGGCGGCTCGGGGTGCCCGCCGTGGACGACCTGGTGGGTGCGGGTGTCTACTACGGCGCCGCGACGTCGATGGCGCGCGAGATGCAGGGCCGTGACGTCTTCGTGATCGGTGGGGGCAACTCGGCCGGGCAGGCGGCCATCCACCTCGCCAAGTTCGCGAGCACGGTGACGATCCTGGTCCGGCGACACGACCTCGCGGAGACGATGTCGGCCTATCTGACGCGTGAGATCGACGCGACGTCGAACATTCGGGTTCAGCCCCGCACCGTCGTCGCCGACGGCGGTGGCGACGGCCGGCTGGAGTGGCTGCAGCTGGAGAACCTGGACACCGGCGAGGACACCAAGATGTCCGCCGACGGCCTGTTCTGCCTGCTCGGAGCGGAACCCGACTGCTCGTGGCTGGCGGAGGGCGTGGCGCTCGACGAGAACGGGTTCGTCCTGACCGGCCGCGACGTACCTCGCGAGGCGTGGGTCGACGGGAACCCGCCCGCGAGTCTGGAGACGACGGTGCCGGGCGTCTTCGCCGTCGGTGACGTACGCGCCGGGTCCATGAAGCGGGTCGCCTCCGCGAGCGGCGAGGGGGCGTCGGTGCTCCCGCTGGTGCACGCCCACCTGGCGCGGCTGCGCGCCCGGGAGTTCGGCGCCTGAGCTACTGGGACTCCCTCGCGCACGGGCCGACGAACACGCTTGCCATCCGGGCGGCGATGGCAGCCTTCGCGCGGTTCCTGGCGCCGTCGTGCCCGTCGAGGAGCAGACGTGCGGCGAGCCCCTGGGTCAGCGCGAACGCCGCCTCTCCCTCGAGCAGGCTGTCGGTGTCGGGGATGACCTCTCCGCACTCCATCCCGTTCCTCACCGCCTGGGTTATCCGGTCGCGGAAACGCCGGTCGAAGGCTCGCTGGTGCTCGGCGAGCGTCGGATTGTCGAGGGCGAGCCCGGCGAAGGCGTGCCTCAGATAGGTCTCGTCCCGGTGGACGGGGCTCAGCGGAAGCAGCTCCAGCAACCCCGCGCCCAGCATGTGCTCGATGCGGGCGTGGTCGCGCTCGGCCAGGGTGATGGCCGCATCGACGCGAACTTCGATGTCGATCAGCAGACGGCTCAGGGTGTCCGCGAGCAGAGACTCCTTGGAGTCGTAGTAGTGCTGCACCAGCCCGACGGAGACGCCCGCGGCCTTGGCGGTTCCGGCGACAGTCACGGAGCCGAGCCCCGAGAGGAGGGCGAGCTCGCGTACGCCGGTGGTGATCTGGGCACGTCGGCCGTCGTGGTCTGCGGTTCTGGGCACAAATCAGATGATAACAATATGGTCGTACGGTTATTGTCGCCGACATGGACATCTCTCGACTTCTGACAAGTGCGGTCGCCG
Organism: Nocardioides sp. NPDC057577; assembly: GCF_042801335.1. Taxonomy (NCBI): domain Bacteria; kingdom Bacillati; phylum Actinomycetota; class Actinomycetes; order Propionibacteriales; family Nocardioidaceae; genus Nocardioides; species Nocardioides sp. NPDC057577. Next base: position 6,608 of record NZ_JBHVGB010000048.1, read on the forward strand.
CCTCCGTGGTGGCGATCGTCGTGACGGCCCCGCCGTCCTCGGCGGCGGATCCGGCGGAGCGGGCGGATCCGGACGCCGCCGTCGAGGCGTACGTCGAGGAATGGCGCGAAGCCAACGGCGTGCCAGGCGCGGCAGTCGCTGTCGTCGACGGTGACAAGGTGCGGACATACCTCTCGGGCGAGGACGGCGACGGGGACCCGGTCTCGCCGGAGACCCCTTTCCTGGTGGGTTCGGTCGCCAAGACCTTCACCAGCGCGCTGGTGCTCGGTCTGGTCGAGGACGGCCGGATCCGGCTCGACGATCCGGTGAACCGGTATCTGACCTGGCTGGACGCGCCGACGATGACCGTACGTCAGCTGCTCACCCATACGGCCGGCTACACCGCCGGTGACGGGCTCGCCGTCTCGGAGCGGTTCGACAACGAGCCGGGGGCGCTGCGCCGGGCCGCCGGCGACCTCGAGCATCATGGCACGCCGGGGGAGTACGCCTACAACAGCGCCGACTACCTCGTCCTGGGGGCTCTGGTCGAGGAGGTCACGGGCAGCTCGTTCGCGGCCCTCGCGCGAGAGGACCTCTTCGAGCCGCTCGGGATGACCCGCACGGCCGCGGACGCGGACGGTGCCTCGACGCTCGCCGCAGGCCACCGCCACTGGTGGGCGTGGACACGTGCCTACGATCCCGGGTTCGACGAGTCCGGTGCGCCCTACGGGTATGTGGTCTCGACGCTCGACGACCTGGTGACGTACGTCCGCGCGCAGCTCGCGGGTCAGGTGCTGCCGCGCGACCTCGCGGGCGAGGCGTGGAGCATTCAGGAGGTCACCGGGCCGGGACGGGGTTATGGCTACGGCTGGAGCATCGATGGTGATGATCGCCGCCGCGTCCACCACACCGGTGCCACCCCCGGCTATTTCGCCCACGTCTCCCTGATCCCCGGCGAGGATCGGGCGGTCGTCGTCCTGGCCAACTCCTACGCGGAGAAGCGCGCACCGAGTCTGAGCGCGGCGGCCGCGGACATCGACGAGATCATGGGCGGGAGGTCCGCGACGGTCAGGGCGGGTGACCCGTTGCTGTCAGCGGCGCCCTGGCTCCTGAGCGGCCTCCTCCCGGTCGGCCTGGTGCTCATGCTGGTCGCGCGCCGCCACCCGATCTCGTCGCGGCTCAGGTGGGCGTTCGCAGCGGCGGCCGGGTCGGCCGCGGTGGGCCTGGCGCTGCTGCCACGTCTGTTGGGCGTGACGCTCGGCTTCGCGATCACCTGGCTGCCCGACCTCGCCATCGCAGTCGTGGCAGGCAGCGTGACGTTCCTGCTCGCGGCCGCCTCGTGGGCTATCCGTCCGACAGGAGCCGCCGGAACACCTCGACGATCCGGTCAGCATCCGCCTCGGACGTACGCCAGTTGCTGAATGCCAGGCGCAGCGCGGGAGTGTCCTGGTGGACCGTGGGGGTCACGAAGGTCACGCCGGTCTCCGCGATACGGCGGGCGAGGTCGGCCGGGTCGCCGGGGACCTTCACGCACACGATGTTGAGCCGGACCGGGGCGAGCAGCTCGACACCGTCGATCTCCGCCAGCTGCCGTCCGACTCGGCGGGCGAGGGCGATGGTCCGCTCGACGATCTCGCGGTGTCCGTCGCGGCCGTAGGCGTACAGGGTGAACCACGCCGGCAGGGCGCGCAGGCGTCGTGAGCTCTCCGGGGTCAGATGGACGAAGTCGGGTTCGGCGTCGGGGAACCCGATGTAGGCGGAGGCGTTGCTGAATACCCGGGCCTGCAGGTCCTGGTGGCGGGTGAGCTGGATGCCCGAGTCGTAGGGCACGTTGAGCCACTTGTGCAGGTCGACGCAGACCGAGTCGGCGCGGGCGAGACCCTCGACGAGGTGAGCGTGGGGCGGGGAGAGCGCCGCGACCCCCCCCGAAGGCGCCGTCGACGTGGAGCCAGAACGGGAACTCGTCGCGAAGGTCGGCGATGGCGCCCAGGTCGTCGAAGTCGCCGGTGTTCACGGTGCCGGCGTTGGCCACGACGATCGCCGGCCGGCCGTCCTGCTCCCGCAGCGCGGTTCGCAACGCGTCGATGTCGACCGCCTCGCGGCCCGGGAGGAGCGCGACCGGGCGGAGGCTGTCCCGGCCGAGGCCGAGCACGGACAGGGCCTTGGAGGCGGTGGAGTGGGCGGCGCCCGAGAGCACGGCGACGGGGCCGAGCGCCGCGACGCCCTGGGCCGAGACCGACACCCCGAGCCGGTCGCCCACCCACTCACGGGCCAGGGCCAGGCCGGTGAGGTTCGACATCGTGGCGCCGGTGACGAACGCTCCGCTGAAGCTGTCGGGGAGGTCCAGCAGGTCCCGGATCCAGCGCACCGTCTCCCGCTCCAGGGCGCTCGCCGCGGAGTCCTGGACGGTGATGGTGTTCTGGTCGAAGACCGAGGTCAGCCAGTCGCCGGCGACCGCAGCCGGAGTCGCCCCGCCGGTGACGAATCCCAGATAGCGGGGGCCGGCGCTCCCCGAGAACCCCGGTGCCCAGCGGGTCCCGAAGTGGCGGAGGGCCGCCTCGCCGCCGGCGCCCCGGGCGGGAAGCCGCTCGGCGGAGGGCGGCCGGGCGGGCGAGGCCACCGGCCGGTCGTCGAGTCCGGCGATGATGTCGTGTGCGTAGTCCTGGACCGCGTCGAGGAGATCGGGCATTCCGGCGAGGTCCGTGTCGAGCCGTGGGTCCATCCTTCGACGGTAGGACATCTCAGGGCTCGATGAGGCCTGCTCTGATGGCGTAGCGGGTCACCTGGGTGCGATCGCGGAGTCCCAGCTTGGCGAGGATGTTCTCGCGGTGCCGCTCGACGGTCTTGTAGGAGATCGTCAGCTCCCGGGCGATCTCGCGGGTGGAGTGGCCCTCGGCGATGAGCTTGAGCACCTCGTCCTCGCGCTCGGTCAGCACCGTGCGCGGCAGGCTCTCGCCGCGGTTGAGCCGGTCGAGGTAGTCGCGGACCAGCGCGCTCATCGCGCCGGGGTAGACGAAGGCCTGGCCGCTCATCGCGGTGCGGCACGCCTTGACCAGGTCCTCGTCGGCGACCGACTTGAGGACGTACCCGCTGGCACCGACCTTGAGCGCCTCGAAGAAGTACTGCTCGTTGTCGTGCATCGAGAGCATCAGCATCTTCGGAGGCGTACGCATCCGGGCGATCGTGCGCGCGGCCTGCAGCCCGGTCATGCGGGGCATGGCGACGTCGAGGATCACCAGATCGACCTCGACGTCGCGCAGCGCGGCGACGGCCTCGGCCCCGTCGGCCGCCTCGGCGACCACCTCGAGGTCCGGCTCGGCGTCGAGGATGAGGCGGACTCCGCGGCGGACGAGGGTGTGGTCGTCGGCCAGCAGGATCCGGATCTTTGCGGGCGTGGGAGTCACAGCGGTACCTCCAGACGGACGGTGGTGCCGCGGCCGGGCGTGCTGGTCACGCTCAGGTCGGCACCGACGAGCAGGGCCCGCTCCCGCATGCCGCTGATCCCGGCACCGGCCACCAGGGCGGCGCTGCCACGGCCGTCGTCGGAGACGGTGAGGACGACCTTGTCGCCGACCTTGCACAAGGAGAGCTCGGCGGTGGCGGCGTGGGCGTGGCGGACGACGTTGGTGAGCGCCTCCTGGGCGACGCGGTAGATCACCAGCTCGCGGTCCTGGGGCAGCTCGGGAAGCCCGCGGCCGGTGGTGCGGCGTACGGTCGTGCGGCCCAGCGCGCCGACGTCGGTGGCCAGCGAGGCCAGGGCGGCGTGCAGGCCGAGGTCCTCGAGCACGCCCGGCCGTAGCTGCCGGGCGACGCGGCGTACGTCGTCGATGCCGGTGCGCGCGGACTCGCGCACGGCGGCGAGCTCGGGGCGTACCTCCTCCGGCACCTGTCGCTCCAGCCCCTTGAGCCCCAGGAGTACCACGGTGAGCGACTGACCCACCTCGTCGTGGAGCTCCTGGGCGATCCGATGGCGCTCCGCCTCCTGCGCGGCCAGCGCTTTGGCGTTGCTCGTGCTCCGCTCGGTCTCCAGCCGCTCGAGCATCGCGTTGTAGCTCGCCACCAGACGGGCGCCCGCGCCCTTGCCCTCCGTCGTCAGGCGCTGGTCGGGGGAGAGGTGGTCCACCGAGTCCATCGTGCGGATCACCCGGTCGATCGGCGCCAGGCTGCGCAGCAGCAGGAGCGCGTTGAGGGTCGCCATCGCGGCCAGCCCGACCGCCAGGATCACCGCCTCCGAGGCCAGGACGCGCTCCGAGACCCGGGCCGGGGACAGCGCCAGGACCAGGGTGCCGACGCAGAAGACCGTCCCGTTGGTCAGGCAGACCCTCCAGTAGAGGGGTAGATGGCTCATGCAGCAAGCCTGACATGTCCTCTGGCCTGGACTTATGGGTGGCAGCACCCATTCGGATCCGGAGTGCTGTCACGGAGAGTCGATGGCATGGAGCTCAACGCATGATCGTGTACGCAGCGGTGGCCGTTTTCATCGTCACCTACGGTCTCATCGCCACCGAGCGCGTCCACCGCGTCGCCGCCGCCCTGGGTGGCGTCGCCGCGATGGTCGCGCTCGGGATCATCAACGCCGAGTCGGCCTTCTTCAGTCACGAGACCGGGGTCGACTGGGACGTCATCTTCCTGCTCTTCGGGATGATGGTGATCGTCGGTGTCCTCAAACAGACGGGCCTGTTCGAGTTCCTCGCGTTGTGGGCGGTCAAGCACTCCGGCGGCCGTCCGGCCCGGCTGGCGACGCTGCTGATCCTGGTCACCGCGGCGCTCTCGCCGATCCTCGACAACGTGACCACCGTGCTGCTCGTCACGCCGGTGACCCTGTCGGTCTGCGAGCGGCTGGGCCTGCGCCCGATGCCCTACCTGATCTCACTCATCCTGGCCGCCAACGTCGGCGGCACCTCGACCCTGATCGCGGACCCGCCCAACATCATCGTGGCCAGCCGGGCCAACCTGACCTTCGACGACTTCCTGATCCACTCCCTGCCGCTGTGCCTGATCCTGCTGGTCGTGCTGGTCGGGTTGGTCCGGGTGCTCTTCCGGCGTGAGTTCCGTGGCCGGGTCGACCTGGACGGCTTGATCGAGCCGCCCTCCTCGGCGATCCACGACCGTGGGCTGCTCTACCGTTGCCTGGCCGTACTGGCCCTGGTGATGCTCGCCTTCGGCCTGCACACCGAGCTCCACCTGGACCCGTCGATGGTCGCGATGCTCGGCGCCGGCGCGATGGTGGTCGTCTCCCAGACCCGGACCGAGGCGTTCCTGGAGGAGGTCGAGTGGTCGACGCTGGCCTTCTTCATGGCGCTGTTCGTGCTGGTCGGCGGCCTGGTCGAGGTCGGTGTGATCGGCTCTCTCGGGTCGTACGCCGCCGACCTGATGGGCGACAACGAGCTCGCCGGGGTGACCGGACTGATGATCGGCTCGGCCGTCGTGGGCGGCTTCGTCGACAACATCCCCTACACCGCGGCGATGGTGCCGATCGTGGAGGAGATGGTCGCCTCGACGCCGTCCTCGGGCGCCGACAGCCCGCTGTGGTGGGCCCTCGTCTTCGGCGCGGACCTCGGTGGCAACACGACCGCCGTCGCCGCCGGCGCCAACGTGGTGGTGCTCGGGCTCGCCGCCAAGGCCGGCCACCCGATCAGCTTCTGGAAGTTCACCAGGTACGGCATCGTGGTGACGATCGTGACGCTGGCCGTGGCCTGGGTCTACGTAGCCCTCCGCTACTTCGTGCTCGCCTGACGCTCCCGATAGGCGGCAACGGCGTTGCGGTTGGTGCAGGTGGCCGAGCAGTAGCGCTTGGAGCGGTTGCGGGAGAGGTCGACGACCACGCCTGCACAACCCTCGTCGTCGCAGATCGAGAGCCGGGACAGCTCGTCGGCACGGATGACGTCGACCATGGCCATCGCGGTCTCGACGGCGATCCGGGTGGCGAGCGGCGCGTCGGGTTCGGTCGCATGGATGTGCCAGTCGTACGTCGTGTGGCGGACCAGCTGCGGGGTGGCGCTGTGCTCGGCGAGCAGCTCGTTGGCCAGCCGCACGGCCTCGTCACGCTCGGCGGTGAGCAGTTCGCGCACCCTGGCGCGGAGGGCGCGGACCTCGTCGAGCTCGGCGCGGTCGCGGTCGTGCCGCCCCGTGAAGTCGTACGCCGCGAAGAACGCGTCGAGGGCGGCGACGGTCGCCAGCTCGTCGACCGAGCCGGGGGAGATGGCCAGGGTGTTCGCCAGCGCGGCGGCGGCCTGGAGGCTTACGTCCGTGTCATGGGTGAAAACCATGTTGACACATTACCGCGCCGGTGGGATTGTCATGTGCCATGACGACGTTGACTAATGACGAGGCGGTGCCGCAGAGCACGCAGAAGACGCCGCTGGTGGCTGCCGGACTGCTGATGGCAGTCGTCTCGGCGGTCACGTTCAGCCTCTCCGGGCCGCTGGGGCGCGGCCTCTTCGACACCGGCTGGTCCACGGGCGGGGTGCTCGTCTTCCGCGTCGGCATCGGCGCCGTCGTGCTGGCGCCCTTCGCGCTGCGCGCGCTCGCCGGCCGGTGGCGGGGTGTCGCGGCGAGCTGGCGGGTCGTGGTGGCGTACGCACTGCTGGCGATCGTGGTGCCGCAGTTCGCGTTCTTCTCGGCGGTGCAGTGGATGGCGGTCGGGCCGGCGCTACTGCTGGAATACATGGGCGTCGTGCTCGTCGTCGCCTGGATGTGGCTGCGGCACGGCGAGCGGCCCTCGCGGCTGACGATGGTGGGCGCGCTCGTCGCGATCGCCGGGCTCGTGCTGGTCCTCGACCTGGTCAGCGGCGCGAACGTGCACCCGCTCGGCGTCCTGTGGGGCTCCGCGGCCGCCGTCGGACTGGCCGGCTACTACGTGCTCAACGCCCACTCCAGCACCACGCTGCCGCCGCTCGCGCTGGCCTGGCTCGGCCTGACCGGCGCGACGGTCCTGCTCGCGCTGCTCTGCCTGGTCGGGGCCATCCCGTTCGAGATGGAGACCTCGGCGGTGGTCCTGGCGGGACTGGAGATGCCATGGTGGGTGCCGCTGATCGGTCTCGGCGTGCTGACCTGCTCGGTCGCGTACGCCACCGGCATCGCGGCCACCCGCACCCTCGGTTCGCGGCTCTCCTCCTTCGTGGGGCTCCTCGAGGTCGTCTCGGCCGTCGTCGTCGCCTGGCTGCTGCTCGGCGAGGCCCCCGGCCTCATTCAGCTCATCGGCGGACTCGTCGTGCTGGCCGGCATCATCGCCGTCCAGCAGGGAGAGCAGTCGACGACCGACTCCTGACAGCGCGAAGCGCCGCACGCATCGGCTGCGTGCGGCGCTTCACAGGTGGTCGGGGCTAGCGTTCGTCCTGGGCCCTGACGTAGACCTCGCGGACCAGCATCAGGACGGCGGCCGCCGTCGGGATCGCCAGCAGGGCGCCGACGACACCGAGGAGCGAGGCACCGACGAGGGCCGCGATCACCGTGACGACGCCGGGGATGTCGACCGAGCGGGACATGACCCGCGGATAGACGACATAGTTCTCGAACTGCTGGTAGGCGATGTAGAAGATCACCGCGATGAGACCCGTCTTCAAGTCGGTCGTCGCGAAGGTGATCGCGCAGACGATGATCGCGCCGATGGTGGCCCCGATCATCGGGATCACGTCGGTGATCATGACGACGAAGGCCAGGGCGACAGCGTATTCGCCCATCCCGATGACGAAGAGCAGCACCAGGGTGGACAGACCGGCGCACAGCGCGACGATGAACGCCCCGGAGACGTAGCCCCCGATACCGTCGAAGACCCGGTCACCGAGCTTGCCGAACCGCTCGCGGCGCGAGGCCGGGGCGAGGCGGTAGATGGCGTTCTTCGTCTGGTCGTAGGCGGCGATGAAGTAGAGCGTCAAGACGATGACGATGAAGCCCGTGACGAGCACGTTGATCACCGCCAGGCCCACGCCGAGCGCCCCACCGAAGGCGCTGCTGACGAAGTCGCCGCTGGCGACGTAGTCCTGCACCTTGTCGAGGATCTGGTAGTCCTCGTTGAACTGCTGGATGCGCTGGTTGCGCTGGAGCTCGTCGATCCAGTCCGGCACGTTGGCCGAGATCTTGGCGACCTGGTCGCTGATCACCGGCACGAGCGCCACGAAGAAGAGCGTGAGGGCGCCCAGCACGCCGAGGATGACGCTCAGGACCGCCCACGGCCGCGAGAAGCCACGCCTCTGCAGGAACACCACCATCGGGTTGATCCCGGCGGCGATGAAGAGCGAGACCACCACCTGGAGGATCACGCTCCCCATCGTGGTGAGGAGGTTGCCCGCTGCGTAGGCCGTCAGCAGGCCGAGGCCCAGGAGCAGCCCGAACAGATAGGGCGACTTCCGGTCGAACGGCGGTCCGGGCTTTCCGAACCGCTTGTCCCGCTCGCTCTCCTCCTCGGGCTCCTCGAGGTCGATCGCGGCCTCGCTGTCGACCGTCGCGTCGTCGCTGGAGTCGGTCTGGGCAGACGTCGTCTCAGGACCGTCGGCAGGACGGTCGGCAGCGGCGGTCACCGGCTCTCGGTCGCAGTCTCGGGCTCGCGAATCGCGGTCTTGTCCGAAGGCTCGTCGTAGTCGTCGTAGTCGTCGTCGAGGTCGTCGGAGCCGACCAGGGTGACGCTCTCGTCGACCACGAGCTCACCGTCGACGATGTCCTCGTCCTCGGTGATCGGCTTCGGGGCCTCCAGCTCGGCCGGGTCCTCGGTCTTGCCGAACCCGGAGACCAGGTCGGTGAGCGAGGAGAGCTGAGCGGCGATCGCGTCGCGACGCTTGGTGAGGCGGTCGACCTCGGCCTTGATGATCGCGTGGCCCTTCTCGGCCTCGACCGTCGCGGTGGAGGCGAGGTGGTCGGCCTCGGCACGAGCCTTGGACAGGATCGCCTCCGCGTCGCGGCGGGCGCGAGCGACGATGCCCTCGGACTCCTTGGCCAGCTCGGCGCGCTGGTCGGCGACGTGCTGGGCGGCGATCCGGGCCCGCTCCTCGGCGTCCGCGGCGCGGGTCTCGCCCTCGGTCACGATCCGAGCGGTCTCGGCCATCGCCTGGTCGTGGTGGTCGGCTGCCTCGCGGGCGAGACGCTCGCGCTCGACGGCGAGCATCCGCCGGGCCTCCTGGACCTCGCGGTCCGCACCGGCGCGGGCCTTCTCGACCTCACGCTGGGTCGAGGTGCGCAGCTGGGTGACGTCCTGCTGCACAGCGAGCTTGACCTGGTCGGCCTCGCGCTTGGCGGCGGCGAGCAGCTCGTCGCTCTCGGCCTGCACCATCTTGCGGGCCTGCTGGACCTCCGAGGTCACCTTCTCGCGGTGATCGTCGATCTCCTTGTAGTGCGTCGTACGCAGCGCCTCGATGTCGCGCTGGGCGGACGCCTTGGTCGCGGCAGCCTCACGCTGGGCGGCCTCGCGGATGACCGCGGCCTCCTTCTCGGCAGACTCCTTGACCGCAGCGGCCTCCTCCTCGGCCAGCCGGAGCATCGCGCTCGCGCGACCACCCAGCGAGGCGTAGGACGGGGCTTCGTTGCCCTGGGTGGCAGCGGCCTTGAGGTCGGTGACCTTGCGCTCGAGCTCGGCGATGCGTCGCTGAGCGTTGCGCAGCGCCGACTGGCCCTGGCCGTTGGCCTGGAGAAGCTGCTGCACCCGCGCGTTCACCGTGCCGGGGTCGTATCCGCCACGCCGCACGACCGGGAAGGCTGGGAGTGAGCCTGGAGCCGGTGGAGCCGAGTTGTGGCCGGAGCTGGGCGATCCGGAAGCGCCAGGAACCCGAGGGAGAACCTGCGTCTCCGTCGCGTCCTGGTCAGGCTTCTTCCGAGGCTCGGAAGCCTCGTTGAAGATGGATAGTCCCTCATTCGTCATTTGTGGCGGATTCCTCACACTTTAGGGGGGTTTGTGTCTTGCCCTCTGCTCCCAAAGGGCAAGACTACGGCCGGTCACCCCTCGCGCAAGGGGAGACCGGCCGTGAATCCAGTCTCAAATGGGCTATTTACCCGGGCCCGACGTCTCAGATTCCGCGGAACAGGTTGATCTTGTCGATGTGGGCCGCGCGCTTCTCCTCGTCGAGGACACCGAGGCCCTCCTCCGGGGCGAGGCAGAGCACGCCGACCTTGCCCTGGTGCTTGTTGTGGTGCACGTCGAGCGAGGCCTGGCCGACGTCCTCGAGGGTGTAGGTCCGCGAGAGGGTCGGGTGGATCTTGCCCTGGGCGATGAGGCGGTTGGCCTCCCACGACTCGCGGTAGTTGGCGAAGTGGCTGGAGATGATCCTCTTCAGGTTCATCCACAGGTAGCGGTTGTCGTACTCGTGCATGTAGCCCGAGGTCGACGCGCAGGTGGTGATGGTGCCGCCCTTACGGGTCACGAACACCGAGGCGCCGAAGGTCTCGCGGCCCGGGTGCTCGAAGACGATGTCGATGTCCTCGCCGCCGGTGAGCTCGCGGATGGCCTTGCCCAGGCGCAGCCACTCCTTCGGGTTCTGCTGGGTGCCCTCCTCGTTCCAGAACTTGAAGTCCATCTCGGAGCGGTTGATCACGTGCTCGGCGCCCATGTTGCGGACGATCTTGGCCTTCTCCTCGTTGGAGACCACGCAGACCGGGTTGGCGCCGCCGTTGAGGGCGTACTGCGTCGCGAAGCCGCCGAGGCCGCCCGACGCGCCCCAGATCAGGACGTTGTCGCCCTGCTTCATGTTGCCGCCGTTGGCGGAGACGAGCTGGCGGTACGCGGTGCAGTTGACCAGGCCGGGGGAGGCGGCCTCCTCCCAGGTGAGGTGCTCCGGCTTGGGCATGAGCTGGTTGGCTTTGACCATCGCCACGTCGGCGAGACCGCCGAAGTTGGTCTCGAAGCCCCAGATGCGCTGGGAGGGGTCCATCATCGTGTCGTTGTGGCCGTCGGGAGCCTCGAGCTCGACCGAGAGGCAGTGGGCGACGACCCGGTCGCCCGGCTTCCACTTGGTCACGCCTGCGCCCACGGCCAGGACGACGCCGGACAGGTCGGAGCCGACGACGTGGTAGTCGAGGTTGTGGCGCGCGCCGAGCTCGGACTCCTTGCCGTAGCGCTCCAGGAACCCGAAGGTGGAGACCGGCTCGAAGATCGAGGTCCACACGGTGTTGTAGTTGATGGCGCTGGCCATCACGGCCACGAAGGCCTCGCCCGGACCGAGCTCGGGCAGGGCGACGTCCTCGACGTGGAGGGACTTGCGCGGGTCCTTCTCCTTGGTCGCGACGCCCTCGAACATGTCGACCTCGTCCTTGTGGACGGTGGCGGCACGGTAGTGGTCGGGGATCTCGAGGTTCGCAAACTCCTCGCCGGGCGTATCGCCGGCAAGGATCGCGTCGAGGATGTGTTGCATGGTCGGCTCCTGCGTCGTCGTAGGGGTCGCGGTTGACTCTAGTTCGCTGGACATTACTGGTGAGTAACCGTTATTGCCAGCCTGATGTGACACATGACTCTTGGATCGTTCACGTGCCGTGGTGGGCTCGGTGAGGTGAGCTCAGTGGGCGGGGTTCGCGGCCGGCTCGACGAGCTCGACCAGGACGCCGCCGGCGTCCTTGGGGTGGATGAAGTTGATCCGCGAGTCGGCGGTGCCGCGTCGCGGCGCGTCGTAGAGAAGGCGTACGCCGCGCTCCCGGAGGATCGCGGAGACCTGCTCCACGTCGGTGACCCGGTAGGCGAGCTGCTGCATGCCGGGGCCGTTGCGGTCGAGGAACTTGGCGATGGTGCTGTTCTCGTTGAGCGGGGCGAGCAGCTGGAGCTTGTTGTCGGAGTCGCCGATCGCGATCATCGCCTCCTCGACACCCTGCTCCTCGTTGGTCTCGCGGTGGGCGAGCTTCATGCCGAAGGTCGTCTCGTAGAAGTCGATCGCCGCGTCCAGATCGGCGACGGCGAGACCGACGTGGTCGATCTGGGTGAACAGGTGCGGTGGGATCTCTACCGATGTCATGGGCCTACTCTCCTTGAGGTCGGGGTCAACGGGCACAATGTGTGATGACAGCCACACCGGGCTGCGCTCAACACTCTTCCAACTGAGGTTACTAATTAGTAACCTCGGAGCAGATCAGCACCACCAACATTTGGAGGACCCATGTCCAACGTCATCGTCGCCGGGGCGCGTACGCCGATCGGCCGCCTGCTCGGCGGGCTCAAGAGCCTGTCCGCGGCCGATCTGGGCGGCATCGCCATCAAGGGCGCCCTGGAGAAGGCGGGCGTCTCGCCGGAGCAGGTCGACTACCTGATCATGGGCCAGGTCATCCAGGCCGGTGCCGGCCAGAACCCGGCGCGCGCGGCCGGCGTCGCCGGCGGGCTGCCGATGAGCGTGCCTTCGCTCACCATCAACAAGGTCTGCCTCTCCGGCCTCAACACCATCGCGATGGCCGACCAGCTGATCCGGGCCGGCGAGGCCGAGGTCGTCGTCGCGGGTGGCATGGAGTCGATGACCAACGCGCCGCACCTGCTGCCGAAGTCGCGTGAGGGCTTCAAGTACGGGGACACCACGCTGGTCGACTCGATGGCCTACGACGCGCTCTACGACCAGCTCACCAAGCAGGCGATGGGCGGGCTCACCGAGCAGGTCAACGCCGAGGGCGTCAAGCTCACTCGCGAGGAGCAGGACGCCTTCGCGGCCACCTCGCACCAGCGCGCCGCCGCGGCCCAGAAGAACGGCGTCTTCGACGACGAGATCGTCCCGGTGTCGATCCCGCAGCGCAAGGGTGACCCGGTCGTGGTCAGCACCGATGAGGGCGTACGCGGCGACACCACCGCCGAGTCGCTCGGCAAGCTCCGCCCGGCGTTCGCCAAGGAGGGCACCATCACCGCCGGGTCCGCCTCGCAGATCTCCGACGGTGCTGCCGCCGTCGTGGTCATGTCGAAGGAGAAGGCCGAGTCCCTGGGTCTGGAGTGGCTGGCGGAGATCGGCGCGCACGGCATGGTCGCCGGCCCCGACTCCTCGCTGCAGCTGCAGCCGGCCAACGCCACCGCCAAGGCCCTCGAGAAGGAGGGCATCACCGCCGCGGACCTCGACCTCGTCGAGTTCAACGAGGCGTTCGCCGCCGTCGGCATCGAGTCCACCAAGAAGCTTGGCCTCGACCCCGAGATCGTCAACGTCAACGGCGGCGCGATCGCCCTCGGCCACCCCGTCGGCATGTCCGGTACGCGAGTCGTGCTCCACCTCGCCCACGAGCTCAAGCGTCGTGGCGGTGGCACCGGTGCCGCCGCGCTGTGTGGCGGTGGCGGTCAGGGCGACGCCCTGATCGTGCGTGTGCCCAAGGCCTGAGCCATCGCTGATGTGAGCGACCTGGTCGCGCGCGCCCGGGGCGGTGAGCCCCGGGCGGTCGCGCGGCTGGTGTCGTACGTCGAGAACGCCCCGGTCGGTGGGGGAGAGCGGCTCCGTGAGGTGATGGCCGCGCTCGCGCCTCACTGCGGGCACGCCCACATCGTGGGGCTCACCGGCGCGCCCGGGGTGGGGAAGTCGACCACCACCTCCGCACTGGTCCGCGAGCTGCGCGCCGAGGGGCGCACCGTCGCGGTGCTGGCCGTCGACCCGTCCTCGCCGTTCTCCGGTGGTGCGCTGCTCGGGGACCGGATCAGGATGACCGACCACGCCACCGACCCGGGTGTCTTCATCCGCTCGATGGCCTCCCGGGGCCACCTCGGCGGCCTGGCCTGGTCGGCCCCGCAGGCGATCCGGGTGCTCGATGCGGCCGGGTTCGACGTCGTGCTGGTCGAGACCGTCGGCGTCGGCCAGTCGGAGGTCGAGATCGCCGGGCTCGCCGACACCACCGTGGTGCTGCTCGCGCCCGGGATGGGTGACGGCATCCAGGCGGCGAAGGCCGGGATCCTGGAGATCGGCGACCTCTACGTCGTCAACAAGGCCGACCGCGACGGCGCGACCAAGGTCCAGCGCGACCTGCGCGGGATGCTGCGCCTGACCGACCGCACTCAGGGGGCCTGGAACCCACCCGTCCTCACCGCCGTCGCCCAGGCCGGCAAGGGCCTGGCCGAGGTCGTCGACGCGCTCGACGAGCACCGCGAGTGGCTGCGCTCCAGCGGGACGCTGGAGCTGCGGCGTACGCGTCGGGCCCGCGCCGAGGTCGAGGCCATCGCCGTCGAGACCCTGCGGGCGAGATGGACGAGCGTGGGTTCCTCCGGCGACCTGGACACCTTGGCGGCCGAGGTGGTCAAGGGCGTTCGTGACCCGTACGCCGCGGCCGACGTGCTCCTCGACGACTAGACCTGGGCCGCGCTTTCGGCGGGAGTTGTCCCGGCGTACGGCCTGTTCTCTCGCCACGAGTTCTGCGGAGTCACTATCGTGGCCTGTGTGAACCTCTTCGGTGTCGACATCTCCAAGCACCTTCTTCGTGACGAAGGTGAGGTCGTCGTCGACGAGGTCACCCATCACTGGGTCTCCTACCTCCGCCCGGTGGGCGAGGCGATCCTCGGGCTGGCGTTGATGATCGTCGCGGCGACGATCGACATGAACGTCGCCTGGATCATCGTGCTGCTCGCGTTCGCGCTGGTCGGGCACGCGTTCTGGCGGGCGCTGGTGGTCAGCCGGGACCGGTTCGTGGTCACCAACATGCGCATCTTCCGCGTCCACGGTGTCCTCTCGAGCGAGCTGGCGACCATGCCGCTGGCGCGAGTTCTCGACATCACCGTGAAGCAGTCGTTCACCGGCCAGATCTTCAACTACGGCCACTTCGTCTTCGAGTCGGCCGCCCAGGAGCAGGGCCTCAACAACATCTACTTCGTCGGTCGGCCGAACGAGCGAGACCTGACCATCCAGCGCGTCGTCCAGCGTGCGGGCCTCCGTGGCAGCGTCGGTTAGACCGTCCTCATAGGATTGCCCCCATGACGCAGCAGCCGTTCTCCCGTCCCGGAGCCGTCGACCTCTCCGGGCTCGCCAGCACCACGCCCGCACCGGACGCCCCCTTCGGCGGTCCGGCCGATGCGGCTCCCGCTCAGGGGCGAAGTGCCGGCTCCTACACCGTCGAGGTCGACGAGCAGATCTTCCAGTCGGTGCTCGAGGCGTCGATGACCGCTCCGGTCGTGCTGGTCTTCTACTCGGCCTCCCGCGCTCCCGAGAGCGTCACCTATGCGGGCGACGTCTCGGCGGTCGTGGAGGAGTACGACGGCCGCTTCCTGCTCGGCCTGGTCGACATCGACAAGAACCCGCAGATCGCGCAGGCGCTGCAGGTGCCCCAGGTGCCGCTGCTCTACATCCTGCTCGACGGCCGGCCGGTCACCCAGCCGATCCCGGGCGCGCTCAACCTCGAGGAGCTGCGTACGGTCTTCCAGCAGCTCGGGCAGCAGCTCACCACCCAGGGCATCGGCGGGCGGCACAAGCCCAACGCCCTCGGCGGTGCCGTGGCGACCGAGGACGGGGACGAGCCGGCGATGGATCCGCGCTACGCCCCGGCCCAGGACGCGCTGGAGCGCGGTGACATCGACGCCGCCGTGGCCGAGTACGAGAAGCTGATCGCCTCCAACCCCGCCGACTCCGAGGCCGCCGCCGGCCTGGCGATGGCCAAGGTGCTGCAGCGTACGCAGGGGGTCGACCTCAACGCCGCGCGTGCCGCCGCCGCGGCCGCGCCCGACGACGTCGAGGCGCAGACGCTCGTCGCCGACCTGGACCTGCTCGGCGGCCACGTGGAGGACTCCTTCCTCCGGCTGGTCGAGCTGGTGCGGCGTACGTCGGGGGATGAGCGCAACAAGGCGCGCGAGCACCTGCTGGGCCTCTTTGCCGCGGTCGGCAACGACGACGAGCGGGTGCTCAAGGGCCGTCAGTCGCTGGCCTCGGCCCTGTTCTGATCGGCTCTGTTCTGAGCCACCAACGCCGACAGCACGGCGGTGACCGCCGGTGAGGCGGTCATCGTGCGCCGGTGCAGCGCGAGGATCTCGCGCGTGGGGATCGGGTCGACGACGCGTACGGCGACCAGGTCCTCACCCAGCGCGGCTCGCCCCATGCGGGGGACGAGCGCGATCCCGAGCCCGGCTCGCACCAGGGCCAGATGGCTGTCGAACTCCATCGAGACGTGCGCGATCCGTGGCAGCCCGCCGGTGCCGGCGTACATCCGGTTGAGCCACTGCCGGCAGATCGTGCCCTCCGGAGTCGCGATCCAGTCCTCGGCGACGAGGTCGTGCGGGGTCACCTTGGCGAGCTGGGCCAGCGGATGGTCGCGATGGGCGATCACGTCGGCGATGTCGCGGTGGAGCTCGGTGGTGACGAGATGGTCGGGGATGGACAGCGGCACGTCGCCCCAGGAGTGCACGACGCCGATCTCGCTGTGACCGGTCGCGACCAGGTCGACGGTGTCCCACGGCTCGCGTTCGGAGAGGGTGAGGGCGAGCTCGGGATGGGCGATGCGGAGCTCGCCCGCGACCGGCGCGACCAGTCCGCGCATCGCGGTCGAGAAGGCGGTCAGCCGCAGCCGCCCGGCCACGGTGGTCGCCTGCTCGTGCAGCCCGGACTCCAGCGACTCCATGTCGGCGAGCAGCCGTGAGCCCTCGTCGACCAGATGCCGGCCGGCGTGGGTGAGCATGACGCCGCGTCCGATCCGCTCCAGCAGAGGTACGCCGACCTGTCGCTCGAGCCGCTTGACCTGCTGCGACACGGCGCTGGGCGTGAAGCCCAGAGCGTCGGCGGCCGCGACCACCGACCCGTGGGTGTCGATCGTGCGCAGGGCGACGAGCGAGGCGAGATCGATCATGAAGGAATATTACGTCATCGAATGAAGAATCATTCGCTGGTGCTTCATTGTCTTGGGGGTCATCGTTGATGGTGTGAACCGTCGTGACTCGCTGCTCGCCGTCCTCGTCGCCGTCCTGTGGGGCTTCAACTTCGTCGTCATCGACTGGGGTCTGGCGCCGCGCGACGGGCAGACCGTGCCGCCGTTGCTCCTGGTCGCGGTGCGGTTCTTCCTGGTCGCGTTCCCGGCGGTCTTCCTGCTTCCTCGGCCGAAGGCGTCGTGGCGGGTCGTGGCGGCCGTCGGGGTCTTCATGAGCTTGGGCCAGTTCGGGCTGCTCTACACGAGCATGGCCGCCGGGATGCCGCCCGGGCTGGCCGGCCTGGTGCTGCAGGCGCAGGTCGTGCTCACCATCGTCATCGCTGCCGGTGTGCTGCGCGAGCGGCCGACCCTCATGCAGGTGGTCGGTGTCGTCGCCGGCGCCCTGGGTCTGGTCGTGGTCGCGCTCGGGCGAGGTGGTCACGTGCCCGTCGTCGCGCTGATGCTGTGCCTGCTCGCCGCGCTGTCGTGGGCGATCGGCAACGTGATCTCCCGGGCGGCCAAGGTGCCCGGCGGGCTCTCGCTGACGGTCTGGTCGGCCCTGGTCGTGCCGCTCCCGCTGCTGGCGCTCTCCCTGGTTCTCGACGGGCCGGAGGGGATCCGTGAAGGGGTGGCCGCCTTCGGCTGGGAGGCGCTCGTGTCCACGGTCTACACGGTGGTGCTGGCCTCGTTCGTCGGCTACGGGATCTTCAACTCGCTGCTCGCGCGGCACCCGGCGTCGTCGGTGGTGCCGTGGATCCTGCTGGTGCCGCCGGTCGCGATCGGCTCGGCGTGGCTGCTGCTCGGGGAGGTGCCGAGCGCGGGCGAGCTCGCCGGTGGCGCGCTCCTGGTGATCGGGGCGCTGGTCGCCCAGGGAGTCGTGCGCCTGCCCCGGTCGTCCGGGGTCGTCGCGCCGCTCGCGGATCTCGTCGAGAGCGAGCGTCGCTGACGGGCTCGGCCGGATGTGGCCGCATGCGGCCAGTCTGCTGTTGTGACTCCCGTCATAGGTGTGACGTGAGACATACTGAACCTCCGTAGGAATTGAATCGTTTCAGGAGGTGCGATGAGAGCCCTGGTGAGCCTTGCGCTCGTGGCGTCAGCCGTCGGTCTGATGCCGTCCGCGGCGGTGGCGAGCGACCCGTCCGACGAGGTGGCCGCCCCGGTGCGGCTCAGCGTCGGAGGAGTGAGCGATCCGATCGGCATCGACGACCTGACCCCGGACCTGCAGTGGCGCAACGGTGCCGGCGTCGCCCGGCAGACGGCCTACCAGGTCCGCGTCGCCTCGACCCGCGGCCGCCTCGGCCGCCCCGACCTGTGGGACAGCGGCCGGGTCCGCTCGGCCGTGATGGCGACGTCCTACGACGGCGACCGCCTCGCCTCTCGCGACGAGGCGCTGTGGCAGGTCCGCGTGTGGGACGCCGCCGGCCGGGCCAGCGAGTGGAGCCGGCCCGCCTCCTTCGAGATGGGTCTGCTCGACGAGTCCGACTGGCAGGGGGAGTGGATCACCGACCGACGTTGGGCGGAGCCCCTCCACCAGGACGTCAGCATCGGCGCGCAGGAGACCCGCTACGTACGCCTGACCGTGATCGACCTCGGCCGACCCGGTGAACCGCTGGACGACCCGGACTGGAAGCCGCGTCTCGAGCTCGGCGAGATCGAGGTGACCAACGGCGCCGACGGGGCCAACCTGGCCGAGGGTGCCACCGTGACGGTCTCCGAGGAGAACTCCGAGCCGGGCGTGTGGGACCCCGCCTACCTGACCGACGGCAAGGTCACCACCGCGGACGACCCTCGCGGCTACCGCAGCGACTACCACCCCGAGACCGACGTCCAGGACCAGCCGATCGAGATCACGATCGACCTCGGCGAGCCGACGGCGATCGACACGGTCCGCCTCTACTCGCTGTGGGACGCGCCCAGCGACTACGGCACCACCCCGAACTTCCCCCGCGACTTCCAGGCCTCGGTCTCCGCCGACGGCGTGGCGTTCACCAAGGTGGGGCCGCGGACCAAGGTCACCGCGATCTCCAACCTGCACGCTGCCCCGGAGGCGCTGCCGGTGCTGGCCCAGGACTTCACCGCCCGCGGTGACGTCGCCTCCGCGCGCCTCTACGTCACCGGCGAGGGCGTCTACGACGCCTCGCTCAACGGGCGACCGGTCTCGAAGGACCTGCTGCAGCCCGGCAACACCGAGCACAGCGTGCGGGTCCCGTACGCCACCTACGACGTCACCGGACTGCTCCGCAAGGGCGGCAACACCTGGGGGATCGAGCTCGGCAACGGGATCTACAACGTCTTCAACACCCCCGAGATCCCCAAGCGCTACATGAAGGCCGCCGCCGGGCACGGCGCCCCGCGGGCCATGGGACAGCTCGAGATCACCTACCGCGACGGCCGGCGCCAGACGGTCGCGACCGGCTCCTCGTTCAAGTCGACCCTCGGCGAGGTGACCTTCTCGAACTGGTACGGCGGCGAGGACCACGACGCCCGGCGCGACCTCGGCGCCTGGAACGAGCCCGGCGCGGACCGTGCCGGCTGGCTCGACGCGGTCGACATCGGCGCCCCGGCAGGCGACCCGGAGCTGGTGGCTCAGCAGAGCCCGCCGATCCGCGAGGTCGACACCCTGGAGACCGTCGCCGTCAAGGAGCCGAAGGCAGGGACGTACGTCTTCGACCTCGGCACCAACTTCGCCGGTTGGCAGCAGCTGACGACCAGCGGACCGGCCGGGACGACGATCACGATGCGCCCGGCCGAGAAGCTCAAGGCAGACGGCACCGTCGACCAGGGCAGCGTCGGCGGCGACATCCGGGACCGGTTCACTCTGGCCGGCACCGGCGAGGAGACGTTCACGCCGCGATTCGTCTACCACGGCTTCCGCTACCTCCAGGTCGAGGGCCTGACCACCCCGCCGACGGCGGAGTCGGTGACAGGAAAGGTCCTGCGCGCCACCGACCGGGCGGTCGGCTCGTTCACCACCTCGGATGCTCAGATGACCGGGATCCACAAGATCATCGACCGCTCGGTGCAGTCGAACATGTACTCCGTCTTCACCGACTGCCCGCACCGCGAGAAGCTCGGCTGGCTCGACCAGACCAACCTGGTCTTCGACACCCTCGCCTACGGCTACGACGTCCAGGCGCACTACCGCAAGATGCTGCAGGACGTCGTCGACGCCCAGCAGGGCAACGGGCTGATCCCGACCACGGCACCGGAGGACGCCCTCTTCGCCGGGGCCTTCCGGCACGACGCCAACTGGGGCGCGACCCTCGCGGTGTCGTCCTGGCAGATCTACCAGTGGTACGGCGACGACAGCGCCATGCGCGCCCACTGGCCGCAGATGGTGGAGTACGCCGACTACCTGGCCTCGATCTCGACGAACGGCATCGTCTCCGGCGGCCTCGGTGACTGGATCACCCCGGCCTCACCGGCCACGCCGGCGCCGCTGACCCAGACCTGGGCCTACCACCGCATCCTCACCCACATGAGCCGGATCGCGGCCGCCCTCGGGCGCGACGGTGACGCGGCAGCGTACGAGAAGAAGGCCGGGGAGGTGGCGACCGCCTTCCAGGCGACCTTCTACCGCCCGGAGACCGGGCTCTACGGCAACGGCGACCAGGCCAGCCAGGCCCTGGCGCTCCAGGAGAACCTCGTCCCGGCCGACCTGCGCGCCGGTGTGCTGGACAGGTTCGTCCAGCAGATCCGCGCCGCCGACGACCACATCGTCGTCGGTGAGGTGGGCCTGTACGCCGCTGTCGACCTGCTCTCCCGGGAACGGCTCGACGACGTGCTCCACGACTGGGTGCAGCGCAACGACGGGGTCAGCTACGGCAAGTTCCTCGCCGCCGGTGCGACCTCGCTGCCGGAGAGCTGGACCAGCTCCGGCGCCTCGCAGAACCACTACATGCTCGGCGCGATCGACTCCTGGTTCACCGGTGGGGTCGCCGGCATCAGCCAGGCCGAGGGCTCGGTGGCCTGGAAGAAGGTCGTGATCGAGCCCGCGCTCGTCGGCGACGTCGAGTCGGCCGCGTCCTCCTATGAGTCGGTCCGGGGCACGATCTCCAGCTCCTGGGTCCGGACCGACGACACGGTCCGGCTCACCGCCGCCATCCCGCCGAACACCACCGCGACCGTCCGGGTGCCCGTCGCCGAGGGCCAGCGGGTCATCGCGCCCCGAGGCGCCCGCAAGGTCACCTCGACGGTCTCCGGGTTCGCCGAGTTCGAGGTCGGGACCGGCACCTACACGTTCGTCTCCGAGTAAGGAAGTCAACGACCATGATCAGACTCACCGGCATTCTCGCCGGCACCGTGGCCCTGGCGACGTCGCTCGCGCTCGGCACCGTACCCGCCGATCCCGCGGTGGCCAGCCAGGCCTCGAACGAGGCCCGGGGCTTCGACCCGGCGGCCTTCGCCGACCCGCCGAAGGACAGCCGCCCGGCGTTCTACTGGTACTGGACGGGCAACGTGACCCCGGACGTCGTCGACGCGCAGATGGCGGAGATGCGTGACAAGGGCGTCTACGAGGCAGTCCTGTTCCCCTACGGCGGCGACAAGATGCAGCCGGCGTTCTTCACCGAGGCCTGGTTCGACATCGTCGAGCACGTCCTGCGGGAGGCACAGCGCACCGGGATGCGGATCTGGCTGTTCAACGACAGCAACTTCCCCAGCGGCAAGGCGGGCGGCATCATCGCCAACGGCGGCACCGTCGGGGACAAGACGTACGAGCCGAGCCCCGAGCTGCGCCTCAAGGCGCTGCAGCGCTCGACCCGGGTCGTCGAGGGCCCGGCGACGATCGATCCGGCCGAGTCCAGCGGCCTCAGCGTCGAGGCCGGTCGCCTCGTCGTGGATGGGGCCATCCGCGAGGGTGCGCACCCGATCAGCTCCGGCGCGGGCTGGGACGACTACACGGTGACCGGCAAGGTCACCCTGACCGCCTCCGGAGCCCAGCTCGTCGTACGCGCCTCCGAGGACGGCAGCCGCGGCTACCTCGTCGACGTCGACGTGAAGGGCAAGGCGAGCGTCTGGCGCCTCGACGGCGACTCGCGGACCCGGCTGACCACCGGCGTGAACACGCCGGGGTTCTCCTGGCGCCGGGAGCAGACGATCAGCGTCACCGTCTCCGGCGACGAGATCCGGCCGCTCATCAACAAGACCGTCCAGCCGGTGGCGACCGACGCGACGTACGCCACGGGTGCTCCCGCGGTCAGTGCGGAGTTCGGCGGCGTCGGGATCGAGGATGCCGTCGAGGGGCTGCAGCGGGTGCAGTGGAACGACCTCGCCGTGACCGACCCGGCCGGCGCGACGCTGTGGTCGAAGACCTTCGACGACAGCGAGGCGATCGGCGACTTCGGCGGCCCGCTGGTCAGGCTGGAGGACACGGTCGCGGCCGCGGCCCGTCCCGCCGGCTCGACCGACGGCGGCGACCTCGTCGAGCTCACCCCTCGTCTCGAGGACGGGTCGTGGAGCGTGCCTGCCGGGCGCTGGCAGGTGGACACCTTCGCCCACACGACCCTGGTCGACGACACCAGCGGCTACCACCGCGGCTACCTCAACCTGCTCGACCCCGACGCGACCGACCGGCTGCTCGAGGTGGTGCAGGGGGAGTACCTGCGACGTTTCGGCTGGGCGATGGGCACGGTGGTGCCGGGCTTCTGGGACGACGAGCCCTTCATCTCCTCGGCTGAGCCGTGGCCGTTCAAGCGGCTCGCCTGGTCCGACGGTCTCGACGACCTGATCGAGGACGCGGGCGGGACCCCGGGCGTCGCGTACACCGCCGCCTCCGACCAGCTCGGCCGCGCCGGTGAGCAGTACTCCGGGACGTACTGGCGCGCGGTCAACGACTCGTTCGCGACCAACTACTACCAGCGCCAGGCCGAGTGGATGGGCGAGCACGGGCTGCAGCTGATCACCAACCCGCTGCTCGACGAGGAGGGCCCGCAGCAGCGGATGCACAGCACCGGCGACCTGACCAAGAACAACCAGTACGCCCAGGTCCCCGGCACCGACATGATCACCGCCGACTACACCGCGGGCAAGCAGACCACCCTGATGCGCAACGCCTCCTCGGCGGCGCACCAGAGCGGTGCCGACCGTGCCCTGGTGGAGGTCTTCGGCAACTCCGGCTGGGGCGTGGCCCCCGAGTTCATGCACGCCACGATCGGCGCCCTCGCCGTGCGCGGAGCCAACTTCACCGCTCTGCACGCGATGTGGACCGACGAGAAGCAGGTCTACTTCGCGCCCCCGTTCGGGCCTGCCAGCACCTACTGGGACGCGATGGGCGACGTCGACGCGTGGATCGGCCGGGTCATGGAGCTCGGCCGGGGGTCGTCGCTCGCCGAGACTGCCCTGGTGCAGCCGCAGCGGGCCGCGGAGCAGACCCGCACCACCGACGCCGAGCACGGGCTCGACGACTCGCTCAGCTCGGCGGCGTTCGCGCTCGAGCGCGGCCAGGTCGACTTCGACCTGCTCAGCGACGGCTCGCTCTCCGGCGACCCCGGCACCCGCTTCCAAGCGCGGTCCGACGACGGCGAGCTGAAGGTCGGCAAGGCGAGCTACCGGATGGTCGTGCTGCCGACGACGCCGGTGCTCGACCTGGAGACGGCGAAGACCCTGAAGAAGTTCGTACGCAGCGGCGGCCGCGTCGCCGCCGTCGGGGCGCTGCCGGAGCTCGAGGCCAGTGGCCGGGACGCCGCGCTGGCGAAGGAGCTGCGGTCGCTGTTCGGCGCGGCCGCCGGCGGTTGGAAGCGGGTCGGTGACGGCCATGTCGCTGTCGTGTCCGACGTCGACGCGCTCGGTGGGCTGGCGGCCGGCGCCGGTGTCTCCGCCGCCGCGCTCAGCCCCGCCGCCCCGGCGGTGCGGGTGCTGCGTACCAGCCGCGACGGCGACGTCGCGTTCCTGGTCAACAACGAGAGCGACCAGGCGATCAGCAGCTCGGCGACCCTGCCGGTCGACGGTGTGCCGGAGATCTGGGACCCGCGCGACGGCAGCACCGAGGTGGCCGCGACCTACGACGAGGGCGGGCGCGACGAGACCACCGTGCCGCTGCGGCTGGATCCCTACGAGACGCTCGCAGTCGTCTTCCAGAAGGGCACCAAGGCAGGCGCGCACCTGGTCGGTGATCAGGTGGCGACGTCGGTGACTAGGCAGGGGAAGGCGCTCGAGGCGACCGTACTGGTCGACGAGCCTGGGACGACGGCTCTCATCGGCAAGGACGGGCAGCGGACCTACCGTGGCGAGGCCACGGTGACCGACCCGCTGGCGCCGATCGCGCTGGACGGCCCGTGGACGGTGAAGCTCGAGCGGGAGGGCGAGACGGAGCAGACCCGGCCGCTGGGATCGTGGACCACCATCGACCCCCGCTTCTCCGGGAGCGCGACCTACCGCACCTCCGTCGACGTCACCGCCGCCGACCTGGCCGGCCGGCGGATGCGGCTCGACCTCGGCGAGGTGCGCGACATCGCGCAGGTCACCGTCAACGGGGTCGTGCTCCCGCGGGCGATGTGGCGGCCGTACGTCATCGACGTCACCGAGGCGCTACGTGCCGGGGCGAACACGATCGAGGTCCGGGTCACCAACACGCTGCTGAACCAGCGAGGCAAGGCCAACCAGGTCCCGCCGACCTCCGGCCTGCTCGGGCCGGTCAGCCTGCGCCCGCAGGCGGTGGTCCTCGCGCAGCTGACCCCGTCGAGGTGAGGTAGCAGAGCTAGGGGCGGCCCGACTCGGTATAGGTCGGGCCGCCTCTCAGCGCGGCGAGGGCGGCCTCGACCCGGCGGGCGGTGAAGTCGGCGGCCCGCTCGCGGACCTCGTCGGGCGTGCAGAACGCCACCGAGCGGATCTCGCGCGGCTGGAGAGTGGTCTGCTCGACGATCGAGGCCGGGTGGACGCCGCCGTCGAAGACCAGGCAGACGGCGTCGTCCCAGCCGCCCCACGGCGGCAGCCAGTCGGTGAGCAGCAGATCGCCGGCGGGGAGGACGAGCGCGAGCTCCTCCTCGATCTCGCGGGTGGTGGCCAGCTTCGGCGACTCACCGACCTCCACGATGCCGCCGGGCAGGTCCCAGTCCTTCTTGTAGGTCAGCTGGCACATCAGGACGCGCTCCTCGGCGTCGCGCACCAGCATCTGCCCGATCGCGCGCTTGCGCGGGAGGAACGAGTTGAGCAGCGCTCGGAAGCCCTCGGGAGCCTCCACCGGGGCATCGCTCGCCACCCGGGCGTAGATCATCCGGTCCTGACCGCCCGCCACGCCTCGGAGCAGGCCCTCGCGGTGGAGCCCCGACCAGGTCGCGGTGCGCTGCTCGGTGACATCGGCCGGGTCGACCAGCGCCTCCACCCGGTGGTGGGTAAGGAGCGCGGCGGCCACCTCGCGGCGTACGACGTCGACGGCCTCGCCCGCGGCCCACTCGATCCGGGCAACGCCCTCGGCAACGGTCGTCGTCTCTGGCTCGCTCACGCGGACAACCCTAGTGTCACAACCTGATGAGTGCCGGTGTCTGGATGGTGACGAGATGCTCGACACGACACAGGAGGGCGACGATGCCCAGCACGTTCAGGATTCCGGCGACCCCGGCGCCGGTAGGGTCGCGGTCATGAGTGACGAGGCCGCGACGGAGGTGTTCGTTGCTCACCGCAACCTGCTCTTCACGGTCGCCTACGAGATGCTCGGCTCGGCCGCCGATGCCGAGGACGTGCTCCAGGAGACCTGGCTGCGCTGGGCAGATGTGCCGCTGGAGGAGGTGCGCGACCACCGCGCCTACCTGGTGCGGATCACGACCAGGCTCGCGCTCAACCGGATCCGGACGCTGTCGCGCCGCAAGGAGACGTACGTCGGTCCGTGGCTGCCCGAGCCCCTGCTGACCTCACCGGACGTCGCTGAGGACGCCGAGCTCGCCGACTCGCTCTCGACCGCGGTGCTGCTGGTGCTGGAGACGCTCTCGCCGACCGAGCGGGCGGTCTTCGTGCTGCGCGAGGTCTTCGCGCTGGGCTACGACGAGATCGCGGGGGCGGTCGACAAGTCGCCGGCCGCGGTGCGTCAGATCGCCCACCGGGCGCGCGCCCACGTCGCCGAGCGGCGCCCGCGCGAGTCGGTCTCGGCGGCCGAGGCGCGCCGGGCCCTGGAGCGGTTCCGCGATGCCGCGACCGGCGGCGACCTGCAGTCGCTGCTGGACGTGCTCGCCCCTGATGTCGTGCTCTTCTCCGACGGCGGCGGTGTGGTCCAGGCGGCCCGCAAGCCGATCCACGGCGCCGACAAGGTCCTGCGGTTCTTCGCGGGGCTGGCCACGAAGTACGACTTCCCCAGGTTCGAGCTCACCAGCGTCAACCGCGCCCCCGGGATGCTGCTCTACTTCGGCGACGAGGTCGACGGCGTCGTCACCCTGGATGTCGAGGACGGCATGGTCACCAGCCTCTACTACGTACGCAACCCCGCCAAGCTCAGCGGCGTCGCGGAAGAGGTCCACCTGGAACGCTGAGGCCGATGTCGGCGCCGAGGTGGCGCGTGGGAGGGTGACGACCTACGTGCTGCTTGGAGGTCGGTGATGGATCAGCGGGTCGACGGGCGGCCACTGCTCGCGGTGCTGGTCACGCTCTGTGTGACCGTCACCGCGGCGTACGGCGTCCTCTACTACGCCTTCACCGTCCTGCAGCCGCAGATCGTCGACGCCACCGGGTGGTCGGCGGCCGCGATCACCACCGCGTTCTCCGCCGGCACGCTCGTGGGGGCCGTGGCAGGCATCCCGGTCGGGCGGGTCATCCAGCGCTTCGGGCCGCGGTGGGTGATGGCCGGGGCCAGCGTGCTGGGGGCGGCGTCGCTGCTGGTGGTCGCTGCTGCGCCCTCGTACTGGATCTTCGCGCTGGGCTGGCTGCTGGTCGGGCTCTCGACGGCGGGGACCTTCTACCCGCCGGCCTTCGCGGCGCTGACTCACTGGTTCGGTGCCCGGCGGGTCGATGCGATCACCACGCTCACCCTCGCCGGTGGCTTCGCCTCGACGATCTTCGCGCCGCTCACCGATGCGCTGGCGGGGTGGGTGGAGTGGCGCTGGACGTACGTGATCCTGGCCGGCGCCTTCGTCGTGCTGACCTTCGTGCCGAGCGTCGTGGTGCTCGATCTCGCCTGGTCACCGGCCGCGCCGAGCAAGGACGGCCGGCCCGTACGGGATCGGGACGTGCTGCGGAGCCGTCGGTTCGTGCTGCTCACCCTCGCGGGCACGCTGGTCACGATGGTCGTCTTCGCCTCGATCGTTCATCTGGTGCCCTTTCTCGTCGAGCACGGGCTGAGCCCGACCACCGCCGCCTGGGCGCTCGGGCTCAGCGGCGCCGGTCAGGTCGCCGGGCGTGCGTTCTACCCGATGCTGGCGCGCCGCTTCGGCGTCCGGGCCCGGATGATCGGGGCAGTGCTGTGGTTCGCGGCCTCCGTCGCGCTGCTTCCGTTGCTGCCCGCGGTCGGCTGGGTGATGATCGTCGTCGCCGTGCTCACCGGCACCGCCCGCGGGCTCTACACGCTCATCTCCGCGACCGTCGTCAGCGACGTGTGGGGGCCGGAGAGGTACGCCGCGCTCAACGGTGTCTACTCGGCTCCTGCCGGGGTCGCGGGTGCGCTCGCTCCTGCTGTCGGGGCTGGGCTCGCTGCTGTGCTGGGTGGGTACGACGCGCTCTACTGGGTTCTTGCTGGGACCGTGCTGGTTGCTGGGGTGCTTGCCTGGGTTGCGTTGGCGTCTCTCGAGCGGTGAGGCGTGCCGAGTCGGCGCATCTTGACCGGTGTCTCGCGAAGCGGAGCGGCGTAGTAACCCTGCCGAGTCGGCGCATCTTGACCGGTGTCTGGAC
>NZ_JBHVGB010000049.1:0-33891 GCF_042801335.1 Nocardioides sp. NPDC057577
GTGTTGGACCCGAGGGTGGCGGTGAACTGACCCGAGCCGTTCACGGTGACGCTGTTGCCGGTCTGTACGTCGCAGTAGGCGCCCGCCGCCAGCGACGTCTGGAAGGTGCGGGTCAGCGAGCCGGACTCGTGGTTGATCGCGACGTACGCCTTGCTGCCTCGACCGAAGGCGATGGCGTCGGCGCCGTTGTCCCACCAGTTGGTGACGGACTGGCCGCGAGCGGTGTTGCGGAGGGCGACCATCTTCTTGATCTCCGGCCACGCGTGCTGGCACTTCCAGCCGTCCTGCCAGCAGGCGTTGACCGCGCCGCCGTTGGGCGGGCCGGCGTCCTTGTCGCTCCACTCGTAGCCCGAGTTGATGTCGGGCGAGCCGTAGGGCCAGGCCAGCATGAAGACGTTGGCCAGGGTGTAGTTCGCGCCGTCCTTGTAGTTGAGCGTGTCGCCACCGCGCTCGGTGTCGTGGTTGTCGACGAAGACGGCCGAGCTGCCCGAGGACATGTAGCCCCAGCCCTCGCCGAAGTTGTTCAGGTAGGCGAGGTTCTCGTTGTTGAAGACCCGCTTCAGGTCGCGGGCGTAGCGGAACTCCTGGACGTCGCCGTTGCCGAGGTACTCGCTGGGCGAGACCGCCTCCCCGGCGCCATAGATGGCCTCCTGCTTCCAGTAGACGTTCGGGTTGCTCAGGCGCGACTTGATGTTGGCCAGGTCGGAGGCGGCCATGTGCTTGGCGGCGTCGATCCGGAAGCCGTCGACGCCGAGCGAGAGCAGGTCGTTGAGGTAGCCGGCGATCTTGCCGCGTACGTAGTCCTCACCGGTGTCGAGGTCGGCGAGACCGACCAGCTCGCACTCCTGGACATTGGTGCGGTCCTGGTAGTTGCTGATCTGTGCGGTGCAGTTGTCGAGGTCGTAGGACGAGTAGAGACCGGGGTAGTCGTACTTGCTGTAGGACGAGCCACCCGTGCCGGTGCCGGAACCCGCGGACATGTGGTTGATGACGGCGTCGGCGACAACCTTCACACCGGCGGCGTGGCAGGTGTCGACCATGTTCTTGAAAGCGGTGCGGTCGCCCAGTCGGCCCGCGATCTTGTAGCTGACGGGCTGATAGGACGTCCACCACTGCCCGCCCTGGATGTGCTCCTGGGGTGGGGAGACCTGGACGTAGCCGTAGCCGGCCGGGCCGAGGGTGGTGGTGCACTCCCTGGCTACGGAGGCGAAGTTCCATTCGAACATCACCGCGGTGACGTCCTTGTCTCCCGGTGGCGCGGCCTGTGCTGGGGCCGAGACCGGGATCGTGAGCGCGACAGCAGCTCCCGCCGAGAGGGCAAGTGCGGCAGCCATGGCGGTTCTGGCGATGGATTGTCTGGCCATGGTTCCTCCTATGTCGAAGGCTGAATCTTGCTGCAAGATCTTGCAGAGAGACCGTAGGGTGATCGCCGTCACACGTCAACCCTCGGGAGGTCACAGAAAGAACTTGCACCGCCAGAAGGGGATCTGACGGTGCAAGTGTTTGCGCAAACTTTCAGCGCGCGGTCAGGAGGAGGTCAGGACCAGCCCGCTCGTGGGTACACCGGTGCCCGCGGTGACGAGCACGCGCGCTGCACCGGCGACCTGGTTCACCGAGGTGCCGCGCACCTGGCGTACGCCCTCGGCGATGCCGTTCATACCGTGCAGGTAGGCCTCGCCGAGCTGGCCGCCGTGGGTGTTGATCGGCAGTCGTCCACCGAGCTCGATGGCCCCGTCGCGTACGAAGTCCTTGGCCTCTCCCCTGCCGCAGAAGCCGAGCTCCTCGAGCTGCATGAGTACGTAGGGGGTGAAGTGGTCGTAGAGCACGGCGGTGTCGATGTCGGCCGGGGTGAGGCCGGACTGGCGCCAGAGATCCTTGGCGACGACGCCCATCTCCGGGATGCCGATCTCGTCGCGGTAGTAAGAGGTCATCACGTACTGGTCGGCGGCGCTGCCCTGGGCGGCCGCGGCGATGGTGACCGGCGGATTGCCCAGGTCACGGGCCCGCTCGGGACTGGTGACGACGATCGCGACCGCACCGTCGGACTCCTGGCAGCAGTCGAGCAGGTGCAGCGGGTCGGCGATCATCCGGGAGGCCTGGTGGTCCTCGAGCGTGATCGGCTTCTGGTAGAAAAACGCCTTCGGGTTGGTCGCGGCGTGGCGCCGGTCGGCGACGGCGACGGCACCGAAGTCCGCGCTGGTCACCCCGTAGTCGTGCATGTAGCGGCGGGCCTGCATCGCGACCGTCGCCGCCGGGGTCGAGAGGC
Organism: Nocardioides sp. NPDC057577; assembly: GCF_042801335.1. Classification (NCBI taxonomy): domain Bacteria; kingdom Bacillati; phylum Actinomycetota; class Actinomycetes; order Propionibacteriales; family Nocardioidaceae; genus Nocardioides; species Nocardioides sp. NPDC057577. The sequence continues at coordinate 2,267 of NZ_JBHVGB010000049.1, forward strand.
CGAGCGGGTAGGTCCAGGAGTTGTCGATGCCGTTGGTGTTGACCTGCTGCGCGGCCCACGACTGCACCTGGCCGAACCGCTGGCCCGAGCGCTCGTTGAATCCGCGGTAGGCGACGACGACGTCCGCGACGCCCGTCGCGACCGCCATCGCGGCCTGCTGGACCGTCGCGCACGCGGCGCCGCCGCCGTAGTTGATGCGGGAGAAGAACCGCAGGTCGCCGAGGCCGAGCTCGCGGGCCAGGGCGATCTCTGAGCTGGTGTCCATGGTGAACGTGGTCAGCCCGTCGACGTCTGCCGCGGTGAGCCCTGCGTCCTTCAGCGCCGCCCGGGTCGCCTCGACGCTGAGCTGGAGCTCGGAGCGCCCCGACTCCTTGGAGAACTCGGTCGCGCCGATGCCGACGATCGCCGCCTTGTTGCTCAGGCTCATGCGGCGACCCTCACGGTCCCGGTCACATGGGCACCGAGGGAGACCGAGCCGGTGACCTTGATGGTGGCGACGCCGTCGACCACCTCGGTGACCTCGCCGGAGAACGACAGCGTGTCGTAGGGGTAGGCCGGGGCGCCCAGGCGGATCGAGATCCCCTTGATCTGCACGTCGGCCCCGGCCCAGTCCGTGACGTAGCGCTCGCACAGCGCCGTCGAGGTCAGGATGTTCATGAAGATGTCCTTCGAGCCGGCAGCCTGGGCACGGTCGCGGTCGTGGTGCACGTCTTGGAAGTCGCGCGTCGCGATCGCGGTCGAGACGACCAGCGTCGGGGTGATCGGGAGCTCCCAGACGGGAATCTTCTCTCCGGTACGCACCTTCATGGCCTCCTCCAGATCGGGAGCGTCAGCTCCTCGTCGATGACGTTCCAGTCGACGACGAGTCGTTCGCCGATCTGCAGGGCGTCCTCGCCCTCGGGTGGCACGCCGGTCACCTCCGCCACGATGCGTACGCCCTCGGGCAGGTCCAGCAGCGCCACCACCAGCGGGAGCTCCTTGCCGGGCAGTTTCGGGGCATGGATCGCGGTGAACGAGTAGACCGTTCCCTCGCCGCTCGCGACGACGTAGCCGCGGTCGTAGGCGTCACAGGCCAGGCACGCCGGGCCCGGCGGATGCCGCAGGGCGCCGCACGCGTTGCAGCTCTGGATCCGCAGCTCCTGCTTCGCGGTGCCTTCGAAGAAGTACGCGTTGTCCCGGCCGATCACTGGGCGTACGGGGCCGCTCATGCCCCGCCGCCCTGGTTCTTGGGGACGAACTTGAGAACCCGGAACAGCATCGTCGCGACCCGCTCCTCGCCCACGTACCAAGTGCTCTTCGAGGTGACGAAGTAGCCGACACCCATGCCGGTGCTCTTCGGGCCGACGACCGAGTCGAGCGCGGTGGTGACCCGCACCTGCTCGCCGACGCGGAGGTAGCGGTCGTAGCTCTGCTCGGAGTTGGTGCCGAGGACGCCGTTGAACCCGGCGTCGGTGAGGACGTTCATCATCGCGTGCAGCGGATCGCGGTCGGGATGACGACCGCCCTGGCCGTACATCGTCCACACCTGCGCCATCGACGGCGGAGCCTCGCCCTGGTGGAACCGCTCGGACTCCAGGCCCATCGACTCGAGCCAGTTGTTGATCGTGGGCTGGTTGACCAGGTCGCGGGCGTCGCGCTCGGCGGCCTCGCCCCACGCCTTGACCTCCTCGGCGGCGGCCATGATCTTCTCGTGAACGGCCTCGTCCACGAGCATCTGCTTCTCCGCGTTCATCGGGGCACCCTCGGCATCTCGAGACCGAACATCGCGATCAGCTCGCGCTGGACCTCCTGGACGCCGCCACCGAAGGTGAGCACGAGGTTCCGCTTCGCCTGGGCGTCGAGATAGTCGAGAAGGCTCCTCGTGACCGGATCGCCAGGATCGCCGTGCCGGTGGACCAGTGCGATCAGGTCGGCGAGCAGGTGCTGGACCTGGTCGGCAGCGAAGACCTTCGAGGAGGAGGCGTCGGCGACCTCGATCTCGCCGCTCTCGGCCGCTCGCGCGACCTCCCAGTTGAGCAGCTCGTTGACGCGGAAGACCGCGGTGGTCTTCCCGATCTGCGCGCGTACATCCGGGCTGTCGGCAATGCCCTGAGCGGTCGCCCAACGCAGGACGCGGTCGCGCAGACCCTCGATGCGGCCGGCCGGGCCGAGCATGACGCGCTCGTGGTTGAGCTGGGTCGTGATCAGCTTCCAGCCCTTGTTCTCCTCCCCCACCAACATGTCGACCGGGACGCGGACGTCGTTGAAGTAGGTCGCGTTGACGTGGTGGGAACCGTCGGCGGTGATGATCGGGGTCCAGGAGAAGCCCGGGTCGGTCGTGTCGACGATCAGGATCGAGATGCCCTTGTGCTTGGGGGCGTCCGGGTCGGTGCGGCAGGCGAGCCAGATGTAGTCGGCGGCGTGGCCGCCGGTGGTCCACAGCTTCTGGCCGTTGACGACGTAGTGATCGCCGTCGAGCCTCGCCGTCGTGCGGAGACTGGCCAGGTCGGTGCCGGCCTCGGGCTCCGAGTAGCCGATCGCGAAGTGCACCTCACCGGCCAGGATCCGGTTGAGGAAGAGGTCCTTCTGCTTCGTGGAGCCGTAGCGGATCAGCGTCGGGCCGACCGTCTGCAGGGTCACCGAGGGCAGGTGGACGTCGGCGTACTGCGCCTCGTTGGCGAAGATCGTCTGCTCGACCTCGCCGAGACCGTGGCCGCCGTACTCCTTCGGCCAGCCGACGCCCATCCAGCCGTCGTCGCCGAGCTGCTTGATGAGCTTCTGGTACGTCGGGCCGTGCCGGTCCCAGGAGCCCTCCGGGCCGGGATCAGCCGGCTCTTCGTGGGCCAAGCTTGCGAAATAGGCTCTGACCTCGGCCTTCAGCGATCGCTGGGCCTCGGTGAGCTCGAGGTTCTTGGTCCCCTCGGTCTCGACCGGGACGGCCTCGGCCGGGGTGTCGAGCAGATGGGCGATGTCGGTGCCCCAGGTCGTGAACCCGAGCAGCGGGTAGGTCACGTCCACCCCCATGCCGCCGTGGAGGTGGTGGCAGGTGCGGAAGGCGTACGGCGCGACCTGGCTGGCCCAGTAGGCGGCGACCTTCAGGTCGACCGTCGCGGCTCGCTGGTCCGCGATGGCGGCGACCGCGTTGTCGGCGGCGAGGTCGAGCGTGCGGGAGGTGACGTAGACGTCTGCCATCTGCAGCGCGACCGCCTGGAACTCCGCAAGGGCACGGCCGAACTGCTGCCGGTTCTTCACGTAGGCAGCGGTGAGATCCCGCGCGCCGGCAAGCACGGCCGCGGCGCTCACCGCCAGCCCGGCGGTCGCGAGGCCGGTCAGAGTCTCGTAGGCCCCTTCGCCCAGCGGCTCTGCCGCGGCACCGTCGAGCACCACGGTGTGCTGGGTCGGCTCACCCGACGTGCTCGAAGGAGCCAGCGTGACGCCCGGACCACTCGGGTCGACGAGCACCACCACCGGTTCCCCGGTGTCCTCGGCGGTCGCGGTGACCAGGAGACGCGAGCTCTCGGCGGCGTAGGTCACTGCGGTCTTGCGACCGCTGACGGTGCCGTCGCGGTAGGCGGCCGAGGGCTTCTGTGGTCGTCCCGGCTCGAGCCACGCCGGGGTCAGCAGCGTCTCGCCGCTCGCCACGCCGGGCAGGATCGCGTCCCGCTGCTCGGACGTCCCGTGGCGGGCCAGCGTCAGCGCGCCGACGGCGAGCGTCTCCCAGACCGGCACCCGCACCGCGTTCCGGCCCGCCTCCCGCAGCAGGACCGCGACCTCGGTCAGCCCGAACCCCTCGCCACCCTGGGCCTCCGGCACGGGCAGCGCGGTCAGGCCGGCACTCGCCCAGGCCGACCAGTCACCCCGGTCGGTCTCGCGGGCAAGGACCTCGGCCACCACGCTGCGTACGGCATCGAGCGTCTCGTCTCCCATGCCGAAACTGTAACGTGTTCTACTTCGAGGCGCGAGGGTCGGCCTGCAGATTCAGAGGATCAGGTTGCCCAGATCACGGACGATCTGCTGACCGATCTCGGCTGCGCCCTGGTTCGCACCTACGACGGCACCGGTCGCGATCCCCGCGACCACGCCCTTGAGGTAGTTGATGCCCCGGCGTACGACGGTGCGATCAGGCTCGTCCTTGGCGACCTCCGCCAGGACCACCCGGCCTTGGACGACCGCGTCGTTCAAGTCGTCCTCGGGGAGCCCGAGGGCGCCGAGCTGCTTCAGCACCTGGGCGACGACCGTCGCGATGTCCTCTCCTGCACCCACCGAGATGGACTGATGCTGGACGCTCTTCCGGTTGCCCATCGCCATCTGCCCGTTGAAGTCGCCGAAGAACATCGGCTCGTTGTAGATGTTCCCGCCGTCACCGCTGCCGCTCATCGATCTTCTCCCTCACGTTTCTGGACCTGCTCCACGGACTCGTTGCCCATGGCGATCTGCCCGCTGAACTCCTTGAAGAAGATCGGCGTGTTGTAGATGTTCGTCACCTGCGCGACGATCTGGTCCTTCGCACTCGCAGCGCTGGTCGTGACCGTCCGAAGCGAGGAGGTCAGACCGACGACACGCACGTAGTCGTTCTTGGTCACCGCGAGCCCGGCGGCTGCCGTCACGGTGCACCCGGCGATCTGACCGCTGCACTTGTCGAGCAGACGGAAGCCGATGTCCGCCGCGTCCTCCACCGTGGTGTCTCTGACGTCGACGAAGGCGTCATGGAGCCCGATGACGCCGATCGCGCCGGGGCCCCGGAGCCGGCTGCCTTCGAGAACCAGGGTGCTGGTGGCCATCGCGATCATCCCGAACGACTCCAGGTCGCGCAGCTCGGACCTCTTCACCACCAGGCTCGCCGAGCCCTGGACGCCGGCGCCGGCCCCCGAGTCCGCCACGACGCTCTCCGAGATCGTCAACCGGGCCTCGTCCACCGCCGAGACGGCGAGCGGGCGGCATTCACTGAGCCTTGCCCGACCGAACCTCCCCACCGACGTCCCTCGGGCGTCCAGCCCGACCGGGGTGTCGGTGACGATCAGGTCGTCGAACGTCGCCGACGAGGCCCCGAGAAGCCTGACGCCCGCGAAACTGAGCCGATTCAGCCGACAGTCCCGGAAGCGGCCCTCAGCCCCCTCGACGGCGATCCCCACCGAAGAGCCCTCGATCGTGCAGCGGCTGACGTCGACCGCGCCCCAACGGCCCACGTCCGCACCGTCACCCTTGATGAACACCCCGATCGCCCCGGGGTCTCGGATGACGCAGTCGCTGAAGGTTCCAGCGCCTCGCTCGGAGATGTTGATGCCGGTCTCCAGGCAGTCCAGGAACGCGCAGTCGCTCACTGTCGGGTTCGCACCCGAGCGTGAGGAGAGCGCGTGCCGGGCCTGGCGCACCGTCACGTTGCGTACGCTTCCGGCCGCGCCCTCGGCGAAGCCGATCGCGGTGCCCGTGTCCTCGATGGTCGTGCCGTCGATCTCGGCCCGCGCGGCAGCGCCGATGACCGCGACCATCGTGTCGTGGCACGAGACGAAGCGGCCCGAGAGGATCGTCGCGGACGAGCCTGCCTCGACACGCACCGCGCTGTGCCGCGGACGCTCGACGCGGCAGTCGCGAACATCGAGGCGCGCACCCTCGATCACCGCGATCGCGTTGTCCGGACAGGCGAACAGCTCACAGCTCACGACGGCGCCCACGGCTCCGGCGAAGAGCACCCGTCCACCACGGAAGGTGGAGTCACGCGCCTCGACCCGGGTGCCCGGCGCGGCCCAGAGAGCGATGCGACCGCGGGTCTCGACGTCGATCTCGTGAGCCTCGAGCGACCCACCCCGACAGACGACCGCCTCGCCGGCATCGGCTTCGAACCGCAGCCCCGACAGTCTCACCGTGCCGTCGCTGTCGAGAACCTGGCCCGCGGACGAGCGGATCGTCACCGATCCGGGCTCCCTGGCAACCAGCGACACGTTTCCACGCACGACCAGCTGCTCGTCGTAGGTCCCCGGCTCGATCAGGATCCTGGTCTCCCTGAGCGAGCCGGCAGCCTCCGAGAGCGCCGCCCCGATGGTGGAATGGCCGCGTCGCGCGCTGCCCGTCACGCGCATCGTCCTCACCGACAAGCGCCGCCTCCCTGGGTAAAGGTTCGACCCGAGCAGCCTAGCGGCTCGCAGCTGTGGCGGCTCTGACTATCTGGGCAGGCCGAGGATCTGCTCGGCGGCCACGTTGCGGAGCACCTGGGTCGTGCCGCCGGCGATGGAGAGGCAGCGGGTGAGCTGGGACTGGTGCAGGTCCTCACGGACCTGCGGGTCGTCGGTGAGCGCCAGCGGACCCAGGAGATCGACGACGAGCTCGGAGGCGTCCTGGCGGTTGCGTACGGTCAAGAGCTTGACCACCGAGGACTCCGCGCCGGGTCCGCGTCCGGCGAGCGCCTTGAGCGTGGACCGGACGCCGAGCAGCGCGCAGACCGTGGAGAGCGCGACGGCGTGGCCCACCCGGGCGAGATCGGACTCGCCGCGGCCCTTGGCGAGCTCGACCGCGCGTTCGACGCTGCCGCCGAGGTTGGTCGAGGCCATCGCGACCCGCTCGTTGGCCAGCGTCGTGCGGGCCAGGCGCCAGCCGCCGTCGACATCGCCCACGACGAGCTCGTCGGGCACGAACACGTCGTCGAGGAACACCTCGTTGAAGAGCGCGTCACCGGTCAGCTCGCGCAGCGGGCGGACGTCGATCCCCTCGCTGCGCATGTCCACCAGGAAGTAGGTGATGCCTTTGTGCTTGGGGACCTCGGGGTTCGTCCGCGCCAGGCAGATGGCCCAGTCGGCCTCGGCCGCCAGGGAGGTCCACACCTTCTGGCCGGTCAGCCGCCAGCCGCCGTCGACGCGCTCGGCGCGGGTGGCCAGCGAGGCCAGGTCGGAGCCGGCGCCGGGCTCGCTGAAGAGCTGGCACCAGACGATCCGGCCACGCAGCGAGGCTTCGACGAACCGCTCACGCTGGGCGTCGGTGCCGTGCTTGAGGATGGTCGGCACGGCCCAGCCCGCGATCTTGATGTCGGGGCGGGACACCCCGGCCGCGGTGAGCTCCTCGTCGATCACGAGCTGTTCGACAGGACCGGCACCGAGGCCGTACGGAGCGGGCCAGTGCGGCGCGAGCAGAGCGGCGTCGACGAGCGCGTCGCGGCGTTCCGCCTCGGGAAGCGCCGCGATCGTCGCGATCGCCTTCCGCACTCGGGGACGGACCGCCTCGTCCTTGCCGTCGAGGTCGACACGGACCGAGCGGCGTACCCCGGCCACGGCGTGCCCGGCCAGCGCGACCGCGTGGGCGTCGCCGCCACCGAGGAGGCTGCGCAGGGCGACCGCGCGGCGCAGGTAGAGGTGGGCGTCGTGCTCGAAGGTGAAGCCGATGCCGCCGAGGACCTGGATGCAGTCCTGGGCAGCCATGACGGCGCCGTCGATCGCCGTGACACCCGCGACCTCGGCGGCGAAGGACCACTGATCGGGATCGGCGTCGTCGGCCGAGGCGGACGCGTCCCAGGCGGTCGCGGCCGCCGCCTCGGCCGTCTCCAGCATCTGGGCGCACAGGTGCTTGATCGCCTGGAACGACCCGATCGGCGCGCCGAACTGCTCGCGCACCTTGGAGTACTCCACGGCCGTCGTCAGACACCACCGCGCGATCCCGGCGGCCTCGGCGGCAGCGAGGGTGAGTGCCGTACGCCGCACCGCTTCGACGCGCAGTCCCGGGACCTCGACCGCCTCGCCGGCGTCGACGTCGACCTTCACCTCGGCGACCCGCCTGGTCAGATCGGGGCCCACCTGGGGACGTACGTCCACCTGCTCGGCCGCGACGAAGAACCAGCGCTCCGCGCCATCGGACCCGCGGGCGCCGAGCAGCAGACGTGCCGATCCCCCGCCGTCGTAGACGACGGGAACCGTTCCTCGCAGGCGCTCACCGAGCTCCAGGACCGGGTCGAGCGCGATCCCGCAGCCCCCGGCGGCGACAGCACCCACCACGTCGCCGAGCCCGGCCGCGCCGGCATGGAAGGCCGCGACCGCACTGCCCAGCAGCGGACCCGGGAGCAGCTCGTGGGCGCAGGCCTCGAGCGCGACGGCCGCGTCCAGCAGCGTTCCGCCACCACCGTTCGGCTCGGGCGCCGCGATGGCGGCGACGCCGTACTCCTCGACACCTCGCCACACCTCGTCGAAACCTGCGGAGGCGACGCCCTCGGCGGCGCGGGCGAGCGCGATGCCGCCCAGCCCTTTGGCCCAATCGCACAAGCTTTCGCTGAGGGCTTGGTGTTCGTCGGTGATGCCGATCGGCACAGGAACCTCCTACTATTTCCGCGGCCTCTGGAATAGAGACTGATGTAGAACGTGTTACAAGTCTAGACTCACGGAAGAACGTGTTTCACTCTCGGGCGCCGATGCGGTTAGCCTGAGATCCACAGATCGAGATCCGGTCATAGTCCTAGGGGGGACAACCAGTGACGTCCGTCAGCACGGAGCCACGAGACACCGACGGCCCTACCCCGGCCACCGCACCCACCGGCGGTTCCGCGGCCCAGCGAGAGCGCCGCCGGCGCATCCTCGACGCCACGATCAAGCTCGCCGCCGAGGGCGGCTTCGACGCCGTGCAGATGCGCGCGGTAGCCGAGCAGGCCGAGGTCGCGCTCGGCACCCTCTACCGCTACTTCCCCTCGAAGATCCATCTGCTGGTCTCCGCGCTGGCGCGTGAGTTCACCAAGGACGTCGACCGCTCCGCCATCCGCGCGACGCCGGGCGACACCGCCCACGAGCGGATCATGTACGTCCTCAACCGCCGCACCCGCGCCCTGCAGAAGCAGCCCAAGCTCACCGAGGCCCTGGTCCGCGCCTTCATGTTCGCCGACCAGTCGGTGACCGGCGAGATCCACGAGGTCGGCACCAGCCTGACCACCGTCATCGCCCGCGCCATGCACGGCACCCCCGACCACGGAGAGGTCACCGAGGAGGAGGCCGCCATCATCCGGATCATCTCCGACGTATGGCTCTCCGCCCTGATCTCCTGGGTCACCGGCCGCATGGACTCCGAGGACGTCGAGAAGTCGATCGACGTCGCCGTACGCCTCCTGCTGCGCTGACCCTGCCGAGACGTCACCCCCGTCGGCCGAGGCGTCACTCCGGTCGGTCGAGTCGGCACCGCAGTGACGTGTCGAGCGACGTAGCTGACGCCTCGGCCTAGTTGCAGTCGGTCGGCTTCTCGATGGTCGCCGCCTCCTCGGGTGTCATCGCGTGGTCGCAGCTTCCGTTCCAAGTGAGATCGTACGGATGCCCCTCGGCCCAACCGGTGATCGCGAACGGTTGGTCGCCGGGCGCTTTGATCGTCATCGTCTCGCGCTTGCCATGGTCGACATAGTCGGCCTCGAGCACCCACTGGCAGGTAGGTCCCGCGCTGGTCGCCTCGATCGAGATCACCACCGTCTCGCCCTTGGCCAGCGTGACCGTCCCGCCGTCGAAGTACGCCGAGCCGTCCTTCGCCGAGGTCAGCTGGGGGACGTTCGCGTCGATGGCCGTCGTCAGCTCGATCTTTGTGCCTTCACCCTGCGGGAGGTCCTCGACGAGCGTTCCGGCCTCGAGCCGCTTCGTGCACGGTCCGGTCCGTTCGGGACGCAGATCGGTGATCACCACCGGGTCACTGTGTCGCCCGACGAGAGTCACCTCCCAGGTGATGTAGCCGGCGGCGTACCACTCGTGCTGGGCCTCCCACTCGGGGTCGTTGATCGACTCCGTCGCGTCGCTCCGGCTCTCGAACCGCCCTGCGTCGGAGTTCGGGATCAGCACACGACCGCTCACCGGCTGACGGCGTACGTCCACGACCTTGATGCCGTCGCCCGGCTCGCTCCATCCGTCGGGCAGCAGGCCGGCGAACAGGCTCTGCAGGCCGGAGGTGAAGGTGGCGGCCAGAGCCACCAGGATCACGCCGACGACCCAGGTGGCCGGCTTCCTCACCAATGACGCCAGCCGCCCCTGCTTGGAGGCATCGGCCTCACTCGACCTCTGCTTCGGCATCAGCCCGCGCTCCTCTCGAGAATCGGTGGGCGATGGCCACCGCGACGCCGGTGATCCAGCCGAAACAGACAGCGAATCGAACGCCCCGAGCGGCGGTGTCGAGCGCCCAGTAGGGAGTCGCCAGGGCGAACTCGTCCTCCGGCGCGAGCGCGCCGACGAACAGGCCGACAACCGCGGCGAGCACGGCCAGGACGCCCCAGCACAGCAGCACGATCGAAAGTACGCCCGGCCCTCCCTCGCGTGGCCATCGCGTCACGACCACCAGGATCACCAGCCACACCAGCACCGCGAGAGCGGCCGAACCCAAGGCCGGCGGCAACCAGACCGAGGTGTCGAAGCTGCCGCTGAGGGAATGCGGGTTGTGCGGCGGCGAGAGGCTGGCATGGGCGAACCAGACCAGGCGGACCCACGCCTCGCGGGGACTCACGTCCGTCCCGTACGGGTCCGCGTCCGGACCATAGTCCCAGACGAAGCCTCCGACGAGAGCCAGCACGAGTATCGGCAGCACGCCCCAGGTCGCGATCCGGGCAGCACGCGCCCGTCCGAAGACCTCCCTCGACGCTTCCGGCATCGCGCCGTCATCGTCCGTTCCACCGCCCGCGCGCAGGGCGAGAGCGGCAATCTGGGCGAACGCCGCGGCCGCATAGGCCGCGTAGCCGCCGAACACACCCACGACCAGACCGAGCCAGATCCCGTCGTCGGGCACCACCCAGATGACCGCCGGCAATGACGACGGCCCGCCGCGGATTCCGAGGACGGTCTGGAAGATCACGAACAGGTTCGTCAGGCCTCCCGCGAGAACGCTCGCGCACAGCACGCGCCCGGCAACCGCGTAGGCGCCGTCCGAGGCCGTACGCAGGCTCGCGTAGACCAGAGCCACGAGCAGGGCCGTGAACACCGCGGTCGGCCAACCTGACACCGGTGCGACGGGATATCCCTCGTTCATCACCGCCGATCCCCACAGGAACGAGAACCCATCGACCATCCGGGCCAGCACGTCCCCGAACCAGGCGAATCCTCGTGTGCTCCACAGCGCTGAGATGTCGCCGACGTACACCGGGATCGCCAAGGCCAGGCTGTAGAGGAACGCGAACGCGCTGAGCACCGCAACGGTGGCGAACGCACCGCGTCGTCGAGACATGTTCAGATGGCCTTCGGTTCGTCCCCGCTGACTGAAACCTTCGCGCCGCAGTATGCCGGAGACCGGCCTGCCGTGTGGCCGACTCACCCACGTCGAGGCGTCACCCCCGTCGGCCGAGTTGGCACCACGGTGACATCTCGGCCGACGTACGCGACGCCTCGGCCGACGTAGGTGACGCCTCGGCCGCGGTCAGCCGCCGAAGGCGTGGGTGGCGGTGGCGCCGCCGTCGATGGCGATCTCGGCGCCGGTGACGAAGCCGGACTCGTCGGAGGCCAGGTAGACGTAGAGGGGCGCGATGTCGGCCGGGTGGCCGACGCGCTTGAGGGCGACCTTCGAGGCACCGAACTCCATGGCGGCGTCATCGGCGCCGACGCCGCGGGTCATCGAGGTGTCGATCATGCCGGGGTGGACCGAGTTGACCCGGATGCCGCTGGGGCCGAGCTCGAGGGCGGCGGCCTTGGTCATCCCACGGATGGCGAACTTGGTGGAGGTGTAGCCGGCCACGAACGCCATCCCCGCCAGGCCCTCGATCGAGGAGGCGTTGATGATCGAGCCGCCACCGTTCTCCTTCATCGTCGTGATCACCGAGCGCATCCCGAGGAAGCAGCCGAGGGTGTTGACCCGCCACAGCAGCTCGAACTCCTCGACCGGCTGGGTCAGGATCTCGCCGAAGCGCAGGATGCCGGCGTTGTTGGCGAGGATGTTGACCGAGCCGTACGCCTCGGCGGTCTCGGCCACCAGCGCGGTCCACGACTCCTCCGAGCTCACGTCGTGGTGCACGAAGAGCGCCGCCTCACCCAGCTCCTCGGCGAGGAGCTTCCCTGGCTCGTCGGCCACGTCGGCGATGACGACCTTGGCACCCTCCGCCACGAAGGCGCGCGCTATCGCGGCCCCCTGGCCCTGCGCGCCACCGGTGACGATCGCGATCTTGCCCGCGAGACGTGCCATCACTGCTCCTTGTCGTCCTTCAGCTTGAGCTGCATGATCGAGTCGGCCGAGAAGCCGGCCTCGGGGTCGCGGTCGGCGAACCAGCCGCCGACCTGCTTGTCGAGCGAGTCCATGTCCCAGGCCGCGTTGTCGAAGCGCTCGGCCACCGTGGGTGGCGCGAGGACGGCGATCATCCCGCCGTAGACGACGAAGACCTGCCCGGTGATCGCGGCGGCGGCCGGCGAGGCGAGGTAGGTGACCAGCGGCGCCACGTGCTCGGCGCCGTAGGAGTCACCCGTGAGCACACCCTCGGTCATCGCGGTCGCGGCCCGCGGGCAGATCGCGTTGGCGCGTACGCCGGAACGGCCCATCGAGCGCGCCGTCGACATCGTCAGCGCGGTGATCCCGGCCTTCGCGGCGCCGTAGTTGGCCTGTCCGGGAGGCCCGGACAGGAACGCCTCCGAGGAGGTGTTCACCACCGCGGCGTCCACCGGTGCGCCCGTCGACTTCGCCACCGAGCGCCAGTGCGCCGAGGCATTGCGGGTCAGCAGGAAGTGGCCACGGAGGTGGATGCGTACGACGAGGTCGAACTCCTCGTCCGACATGTTGAAGAGCATCTTGTCGCGGGTGATGCCCGCGTTGTTGACCACGATGTCGAGCCCGCCGAAGCCGTCGACGGCCGCGGCGAGCATCGCGTCGGCGGTGGCACGCTCGCTCACGTCGCCGGCCGCGATCACCGCCTCGCCGCCGAAGCCGCGGATCTCCTCGGCTGCCTCCTCCGCCGCACCGGGCAGGTCGTTGAGCACCACCCGGGCCCCGGCCCGGGCCAGAGCGACGGCCTCGGCACGCCCGAGACCCGCTCCGGCGCCCGTGACGATCGCCCGCTTGCCATCCAAGTCGATGCTCACGTGGTGCTACTCCTCGATCCTCAGGGCCGCCTTGGGGCAGCCGGCCACGGCCTGCTCGACGCGGTCGCGGTTCTCGTCGGTCACCGTCGGGTCCTCGATCTGCAGGAAGTCGTCGTCATCGATCTCGAACACATCGGGAGCGAACGCCTCGCACATCCCGTTGGACTCGCACAGGTCGAAGTCCGCGATCACCTTTGCCATGTCGGTCTCCTTTGTCCTTCGCCGTCGTTGAGCTCAGCCTTGGCCGGGCAGCGCGCCCAGCTTGCGGTGGTCCCAGCTGGCGACCTTGTCGGGCTCGATGACGATGCCGACGCGCTTGTGCGCCTGCTTCGAGACTAGGTCCTCGCCGAGCTCACCCAGGTCGGCTCCACCGGCCATCCGGGTCATCACCCGCGACCCGATGCCCTTGATCTCGTCATAGTCCTCGACGAGCCTCGCCGTCCCGGTGATGCTCACCCCACGCAGCTCGAAGTAGTCCACGCCGTCCTCCACCAGGCAGGTGACCCGCGGGTCACGCCGCAGGTTGCGGACCTTCTGGGAGGACCCGTACGTCCAGAAGGCGATCTTGCCCTCGTCGAGCACGTAGAACAGCGTGGTCAGGTGCGGGGCACCGTCGGCACCGACGGTCGCGACCTGCACCTTCATCTGCGAGCCGAGGAAGTCCTCGATCTCGGCGTCGGTCAGCTGTACGGACTGGCGGGAGCCGGCCATGTGCCCTCCTCGAGCAGTGAAACTAGAACACGTTCTACCATAGCAGGGACAGGAGTGTCCCTGGGAACAACCTCATCATGAGATCTGGGTCGCGGACTAGGAGGCGGCCGTCATCTCGGAGATCAGCCAGCCGCCGTCGTCCTTGACCAGCGTCAGCACCTCCCAGGTCGGGCTGACCACGGTGTTCTTCGTCTTCGGCGCGGTCGCGCTCTGGTTGACGAAGAGCAGCACCTTCGCAGAGTCCTCGGTGGCCGAGATGATCGAGGCGGCACAGTCCTCGTCGACGCAGGCCTTGCCCTCCTCGGCGGCCTTCGCACCCTCCTCGGAGAGCGGCGCCACCTCGGCGTCGACCTTGATGCCGAGATCGGCCTGCTCCTTGCGCTTGTCCTCGCCCGGCAGCGTCTTCTCGTAGTCCTTCTGCATCGCCGGCGTCATCAGCTTCTTCGCCGCCGCGATGTCCTTCTCCGCGCTGGCCGCCTGGTAGGACATCACCGTCTGGGTCAGCCCGATCGAGTGCTCCATGATCGCCGCCCGGGACCCGGCCGCGGTCAGCTCACCGCTCGGCGCCACGTCGTCGTTCGAGGCCAGGTCGATGGCCAGCCAGAGCACGCCGCCGGCCACCAGGACGAGTACGCCGAGAACGGCCGTCAGCACCCGGCTGCCGTCGCCCAGCCACCGCTCGGCGAACCCGGCACGCGCCTCGGTCTCAGACTCACCCTCATCCTCAGCTTGAGACTCTTCCTCGGTCTCGGAGCCGTCGGTTTCAGCGTCCTCGGTCTCAGCGTCCTCGGGCTCAGCGGCGCCGACGGCGCTGTCCTCCGGAGCAGCCACCTCGTCACGTACGTCCTTGTCCTGCTCCTCGGCCGGAGGCAGCAGGTCGGAGCCGCAGTAACGGCACTTGATCGCGGCGGCCTTGATCGTCTCCGCGCAGAAGGGGCACTCCTTCTGCCCGGTGGAGACCGATCCGTTCGCTCGTACGCCTGTCATCAGTTGACTCCTGCCAGGTCGGACATGCGCCATCCGTCCTTCGTCTTGTCCAGCGACACCTTGAACCGGTACTTCGAGCAGCGCGCACCCTCGTAGGGGCAGGTGTCGCTCTTCTTCAGCTCAGCGGTCTGGCTGCTGGTGACGACCGAGTCCACGGCGACCAGCACGACCGCCTTCTTCGACCCGATCGCGCGGATGCCGACCTGCTTGACCTTGCCCTTGGACACGGTCTGGGCGGGGATCGCGGCCTGCCGGATCTGCTCGGCGATGGCGGTGTACTCCTTGCCGAAGGTGCCGGTCGAGATCTCCTTGACCGCCTGGATCCGTGGGTCCATGTCGCGGTAGTCGACGTCGAGGAAGGCGATCACGCCGTCCTCGGCGACCGCCTTCACCTCGTCGTAGTCGGCGGCCGCGGCCTCGGCGGGCGTCGTCCAGGGAAGCACCCGGGCGCCACCGATGAACACGGCGGCCGCCAGCACGACCAGGACCACCACCACCGCCGCGAGGACGGTGTTGACCCGCCCCAGTCTGGCCAGGGAGAGCTTGACGTCGAGGGAGTTGTCGGATGGCATCTGGCTCACTCCTCTCCCAGGATCATCGATCGCCAGGAGTCGTCGGACAGGGCGGAGACGAGGCCTCCGTCTTCGGTCGGGGTGGACATCGTGACCGTCTTTCCATCGGGAAGCTTGGTGCGCCCGGTCTTCGGGTCGTAGGTCGTGACGTACTTCCCCACACCCTCGGGCTCGGGCACCATGTTGACACCCCGCTGCATGATCGGGTTGTTGCCCTCGTAGCCGGGCTGGGCGCGTTCGTCGGTGCACTTGGCCGGGTAGAGCGGCTGGTCCTCCATCACGGTGCCGGGGATCCACTGGTCGGCGGGCTTGTAGCCCTTCTGGCACGGCGGTGTGGTGTAGACGAAGCCCATCGACAGGTGACCGTAGCCGTCACCGGGCGAGCCGGTCCACCCGGTGGCCACGACCCGCGGGAAGGTCACCAGGGTCTGCTCGATCGCCGGCAGCCGGGCGGTGAGCACCTCGTTGACCGTGCTGAGGTTGGCCAGGAAGACGGGCAGCAGCGGCTGCAGCCCGTCGAGCAGCGACTGCACCTGCACCGCGGTCGCCTCGCCGCCCTGCAGGATCTCGCGCAGCTCCGGATCACGCTTGTCGAGGGTCGCGGTGACCTCCTCGAGCCCCTTGGCGAACTCGCGGATGTCTCCGCTGTGGTCCTTCTGCGTCTGGAGCACGGTCTGGCTGGTGTTGAGGAGACGGATCGTCTCCTTCTGGTGCGCCGAGGCCTCATCGACCAGCGTGGAGCCCGAGTCGAGCAACGTACGCAGGTTCTCGGCGTTGCCGCGGAACAGCGTGCCGAGCTCGGCGACGACGGTGCTCAGGTCCTCGCCGTTGATCGAGGTGGTGAAGCTGTTGAGCTCGGTGAGCAGCTCGTCGGTGGTGCCGGGCATCGACTCCGGACCGGCGGTCACGACGTCGCCCTCGGCGAGGTAGGGGCCGGAGGCGGAGTCGGGGATGAAGTTGATGTACTGCTCCCCCACCGCCGAGAGGTTGTGGACCTCCACCTCGGCGTCGCGCGGCACCTCGGTGCCCGGATCGAGCTCCAGCTCGGCGCGTACGCCCTCCTCGGTGACGGTCATCGAGGCCACCCGGCCGATGCCGATACCGCGGTAGTTCACCTCGCTGCCCTCGTAGAGGCCGCCGGAGGCCGGCAGATCGACCGACACGTCCACGTGGCGGCCCAGGACCCGGTCGACGACGCCGAGGTAGGCCGCCGAGACGTAGAAGATCCCGACCGCGGCGAGGATGAGGAAGATGACCAGCTTGTTGCGGACGCTCCGTGTCATCAGCTGCCGCCTCCCAGCAGTCCGAGGAGGCCGAGCAGGCCTCCGGTCGTCGGCTCGGCCGTGGGCGACTCGGTGTCCGTCGGACTCGAGAGGCCCTCGGCTATCTCCGGCACCAGGTCGTTGAGCCCCGGCGTCTTGGTCGAGGTCGAGCTCTTGGGCAGCAGGTCGGAGACGTCCGGGATCTTCGGCATCTTCTCGCCCTTCTTCAGCGGCGTGTCCTCCTTGCCGACCACCGAGCACACCAGATTGAGGTTGGTCAGGTCGCACAGCGACTTGGCCAGGGGCTGGATCGCCGCGCACCCCTTCGAGTAGGAGAGACAGATCTGGAGGACCTGCGGCAGGATGCCGGTGGACTCGCCGTTGGTGAGGCTGCCGACCAGCTTGTTGAGGTCGAGGTCCATGTGGAACAGCGCGTTGGAGTAGTCGCCCATCGCCAGCCCCGAGGCATTCTCGGGGAACGGGAAGCTCGCCGCCATCATCAGGCCGCGGGGCAGCGAGTCGCCGGCGTCGGCGAGCTCGCGCAGCGTCGGCGCCAGCTCGTCGAGCGCCGTGGTCAGGTTGGCGCCGCTCTGGTTGATCACCCGGGTCGCCACGACACCGAGGCGGTCGAGCGACTTCATCATCTTCAACAGGTCGGCGTGCTGCTGGCGCAGCACCTCGAGGGCGGGTCCGAAGGAATCGATCGCCGCCTCGATCTTCGCGGACTCCTTGTTGAGTGTGCGGGTCAGCCGGTCGACCTGCTCCATCGCCTTGATGATGGAGCCCTTCTGCTGGTTGAGCGAGGCGACCGTGGTCTCCAGGTTGCCCAGCAACGCCCGCATGTCGCCGGTGCGCCCGTCCATCATGGTGTTGAGCTCGTCGCTGATCGTCTTCAGCTGCCCGACCCCGCCGCCGGCCAGCAGGAAGGAGAGCGCGCCGAGCACCTCCTCGACCTCGGGGTTGCGGTTGGTGCGCTCGAGCCCGATGGTGGCGCCGTCGCCCAGCTTCCCGGCACTCGCGATCGTGGAACCCTCGGGTGCCACCAGGGCGATGTACTTCTCCCCGAGCAGGCTGGTCTGGCGTACGTTGGCCAGCGCGTCGGCCGGAAGCTCGATGTTCTTGCGAAGGGTCATGGTGACCTTCGCGTGCCAGCCCTCGCGCTCCACCTTGTCGACCTGGCCGACCGGGACGTCGTTGGCCATCACCTTGGTGCGCGGCACCACGTCGACGACGTCGTTGAACTCCGCGACGACCACGTAGCCCTCGCCTTCGCCGACCTCCTTGCCGGGGAGCGGCAGGTCATAGGCCTGTACGCCGCACCCGCTCGCCACGGCGACCACGCCGAGCATCGCCAGGGCTGCCCATGCGCGCCTCATTTCTTGCCTCCTGACATCAGGTCCTGGAGCGACCCCGAGAGTGCTCCGATCCCGCCCTCGGTGACCACCTCGGGCTCGACCTCGGGTTTCTTGGCCTTGTCTCCGGAGTTCCCTGTCGGGGTCTCGATCGGCAGCCCGGTGGCGGTGTCCCGGTCGGTGGGAGCGGCGGCATCGGTGAGCGCACCGCCGACCCCCGAGGTGACCCCGCTGGGCAGCAGCGCCTTGAACAGTGCGCAGATCTCCTTGGCCCCCGGGATCTGGTCGTTCTCGACGACCATGCAGAGGATGTTGGAGAGGTCGGAGCCGATCGGACCGACCTGCAGCCGGAAGCCGACCGATCCGGACGCGGGGTCGAAGGACTCGGCCAGGTTGCCGATCCCGAGCGGCGCCAGGTCGATGACGGTGCCGAGCGTCTCCTTCTCCTTGGCCAGGATGTTGAGCGTCTTGTTGAGCTGCTTGACGTCGCCGACCAAGGCGTCGCGGTTGTTCTCCACGAAGGACTTGGTCACCTTGACCGCCTGCGCGATCGCGACCAGCGCCTGGTCGAGCTCGTCGCTCTCCCCGGCCAGCTGCGTAGAGACGTCCGAGAGGTCGGTCAGGAACTTCTCGGTCGTGTCGTCGTTGCGGGCCAGCGTCCTGGTGACCTCGGAGAGCTGGGAGAGGGTGCTGAAGAGCTGCTCGGAGTTGCCGCCGAGCACCTGGGCCGCCTCGGACATGTCGGCGATCGCCTGGTTACCGATCTTGCCGTTGCCCTCCAGTGCGTCGGCGCCCTCACGCAGGACGTCGCTCAGCGCACCGTTCTTGTTGGCACCGTTGGGCCCGAGGGCCGTGGTCAGCTCGGAGAGGCTGGCATAGATCCGGTCGAGCTCGACCGGCACCGCGGTGCGCTCGATCGGGATCTCCCCGCCGTCTGCCATCGTCGGTCCACCGGTGTAGGCCGGCGTCAGCTGCACGAACCGGTCCGCGACCAGGGTCGGGGTGACGATGGCCGCCTTCACGTCCTTGGGCAGCTTGTAGTCGCTCTCGTACTCGATCACCGCGTCGACGTGGTCGCCCTTCGGCTCCAGCGAGGCGACCTTGCCGACCTTGACACCCATGATGACCACGTCGGAGCCCTCGTAGATGCTCACCGCCTGCGGGAAGCTGGCGGTGACCAGCTTGGTGTCGGGCGCGGCCACCTCGGAGACGAGCAACAGCCCGCACATCAGCACCAGCGCGATGGGCAGCGCGGCCCACTTTCGGCCCCAGAAGTTCTTTGTCATTCCACGATCCCTGGTCGTCGTCCGGGCACGAACTCGCCGCTCACGATGCCGGTCAGGTTGGCGAGGTAGGCGTCGAACCAGGGGCCGGTGCCGATGATGTTGATCAGGATCGACGCGTACGGCCCGTAGTTCTGGATGGTCTTGGTCAGGTCCTCGTCGCGGGCGTTGAGGAACTTCAGCGCCTGCTCGAGCGCGTCCAGCGCGGGACCGATCTGCTTTTGGTTCTCCTTCACCAGAGCCTGCAGCTGCTCGGCCAGGGCGGTGGCGTTGACGAGCAGCTGGTGGATGGCCTGGCGGCGTTGGATGAGCTCGGCGAAGACCTGGTCGCCGTTCTCCATCACGCTGACGATGTCCTGCTTGCGCTCGTTGACGAGCTGGACGACCTGCTCGGCGTCCTGCAGCAGCGACTCCAGCTCGTCGCCACGGGCGGCGATCGTCTGGGAGAGCGCGGCGATGCCCTGGAAGGCGCCCTGCACCTCGGGTCCGGCCTTGTCGAGGGTGCCCGACATCGTGGTCAGCGCCTTGGCCAGCTGCTGGGTGTCGATCGCCTCGGTCGTCTCGGCGAGGTCGCCGAAGGTGCCGACGATGTCGCTGCCGGCGCTGGTGCGTGCGAGCGGGATCGTCTCGCCGGCGTCGAGCGTCCGGCCGCCCTGCGGGGTGACGTCGAGGTACTTCTCCCCCAGCAGGTTGAGCACCCCGATCTTCGCCTCGCTGCGGTGGCCGATCTCGGTGCCGTCCACCGAGAAGGAGACGACCACCTTGGCCCCCTCGATCTCGATGTCGCTGACCCGTCCCACCCGGATGCCGGCGATCTCGACCCGGTTGCCCACGTGCAGGCCGCTGGTGTCGGAGAACTCGGCCTGGTAGGTGGTGCCGGCGAACCACGGCAGCTTGCGCAGGTTGAAAGCAGCGGTGAGCGCCAGTGCGATCACGACGATCGTGATGACGCCGGTGCGCTTGAGCTGGGTGTCTGAGTGATGCGCCATCAGAGCTTGCACCTCTCCGCCCGGCTGTAAAAGGCCACATTGTCGAGCTGCTTCTGGATCGCCTTGACGGCCGGTGAGTTGTCGAGCAGCTCACCGAGCGAGGGCAGCTTGATCGAGAAGTCGAGGTCGCAGAGGTAGTAGTTGTACCAGGAGCCGTAGCTGCCGATCCGCGCCTGCGACTCGAGGGTCTCCGGGAGCCGCTCGAGGGTCCTGTCGAGCAGCTTCTGGTTGCCCGGCTTGTTGAGGATGTCCACCACGCGCTTGAGCTGCTTGATGTCCTCCTTGAGGAACGGGCGTACGTCGGTGAGCAGCCCGGCCAGCTCGTCGGTGAGGTCGCCGATCGAGGAGATCGAGTCGCCGATCGCCTCCTTGTCGCGCGCCAGGTCCTTCATCCAGCCGCTGAGCTGCTGAATCAGGTCGGCCAGCTCGGTGTGGTGCTCGTTGACCGTGTTGAGCGTCTTGGACAGATTGGTGATCACGTCGCCGATCAGCTGATCACGCTCGGCCAGGGCGCTGGTCAGCTCCGCCGTCTCGGAGAGGAGGCTCGCGACCGTGCCGCCCTCCCCCTGCAGCACCCGGATCAGGTTGAGGGAGAGCTTGTTGACGTCCTTGGGCTGCAGCGCCTGGAAGAGGGGCTGGAAGCCGTTGAAGAGCTCGGTCAGGTCGAGCGCCGGCGTGGTGTTGGCCATCGCGATGGCCTGTCCCTTCCGCAAGGGGGTGCCCTCCGATCCCGACTGCTGTCCGGCGTCCTGGGTAAGGGCCAGGTAACGGTCGCCGACGAGGTTCAGGTAGCGCACCTGGGCGCCGCTGGCGGTGGTCAGCGGCACCGTCCCGTCCACCCGGAAGGTGACCATCGCGTGGTCACCGCCCTCGATCTCGACGGAGAGCACCTCGCCCACCGTGATGCCGGCGACGCGTACGTCGTCTCCCTCGCTCAGACCCGAGGCGGTGGTGAACTCGGCACGGTAGGGCACCCGGTCGCCGAAGCCGACGTTGCCCATGATCGAGGCCAGGGTGCCGGTGACGAGGATCGAGAGGACGGTGAAGAGGACCAGCTTGGTCCCGGCGACCGTGGTCTTCAGATCTCGCTTGTTCACTGCAGACCCCCGTTCCCGGGTGCCCACGGGACGTCCTCAGTGCCGTTCTCGAGCTCGTTCGGGCCGGCAGGCACCTTCGGGTTCGGCAGGCCGTCGCACCACGGGCCATGGCCGATCTCGCCCCACTCGGGGCGGTCGTCGCGGCCGTACGCCGGCTTCTGGGTGCCGTCGAGGACCATCGTCTGGCGCACGCGGTTCTGCTGGAAGACGGTCGCCAGCAGCTCGGTGTAGTCGTCGAGGCCACGCAGCAGGCAGGTGTACTCCGGCGAGTAGTCGGAGAGCAGCTTGAGCAGCGGCACCGCCAGCTCGGTCTCGTACCTGATCGCCTTCTCGTTCTCGGCGAGCAGGTTCTTGGAGGTGTCGGCGACTCCGGTCACGGAGGTGAGCAGGCCGCCGAGGCGGGCACGCTGCTCGGTGACGGTGTTGGCGGTGGTCGTGGTGTTCTCGAGGACCTTGACCAGGTCGGGGGCGGCCATGGAGTAGGTCTCGGCGACGTCGGCCATGTCTTCGAGATCGCGTTCGAGTGTGGGGAGGTGGACGTTCATCTCTTCGAGGTAGTCGTTGAGCTGGACCATGGTCTCGCCGAGCTTCTCCCCGTTGCCGGAGAGCGCGGTGGCGAGGGCGTGCAGGGTGCTGTTGAGGTCCTGGGGACGGATGGACTTGAGCAGCGGGAAGAGCCGGGCCAGGATCACGTCGAGCTCGACGCTGGTGCGGACCCGGTCGGCCGGGATCACGGTGCCGTCGCTCAGTGCGCCGGTCCGCTCCCCCTCGGGGTCGACGAACTCGACGTACTTCTGCCCGAACAGCGTCGTCGGCTTGATCGCGACGCTGACGTTGGCGGGGATCTGCTCGGCCTGCTCAGGCTCCAGGCCGAGCTCGATGACGGCCTTCTTGCCGTCCTGGCGGATCGCGCGGACCTGACCGACGATGACGCCGTGCATGCGGACGTCGCCGTAGCGTGGCAGCTGCAGGCCGGCCCGGTCGGCCTCGACGCTCACCGTCGTGAACTGCACGAACGCCTTCTGGTAGATCGCCACGCAGAGCGTGATCATCAGGGCGAGAGTCACCGTGAAGGCGATCCCGGAGACGAAGAGCTTGGTGTGCTCGGCGCGGGTGTCGCGCTGGATGCCCATCAACATCTGGCGCTCACCCCGTGATCCGGACCGTGGTCGTCGATCCCCAGATCGCGAAGCTCAGGAAGAAGTCCGCGACGACGACGGTGACGATGGACGTACGGATCGCCTTGCCGACCGCGATGCCGACTCCGGCCGGGCCACCGGAGGCGGTGTAGCCGTAGTAGCAGTGGATCAGGATGATCGCGACCGCGAGGATGATCAGCTTGAGGAAGCTGTAGAGGATGTCGATCGGCGGCAGGAACGCCAGGAAGTAGTGGTCGTACGTCCCACCCGACTGCCCGTACATCAGCGTCGTGATCAGCCGCGGGCTGAGGTAGGAGGCGCACAGGGCGACGATGTAGAGCGGGATGACGGCCAGGAACCCGGCGATCATCCGGGTGGTGACCAGATAGGGAAGGCTCGGCACGCCCATCGCCTCGAGCGCGTCGATCTCCTCGCTGATGCGCATGGCGCCCAAGCGGGCCGTGTAGCCGCAGCCGACGGTCGCGGCCAGCGCGATCGAGGAGATCAGCGGGGCGACCTCGCGGGTGTTGAAGAAGGCCGAGATGAACGCCGAGAACTTCGCGACGCCGATCTGGCTCAGGCTGGCGTAGCCCTGGATGCCGACCTCGGAGCCGGCGAAGAAGGCCATGAACGCGATCACGCCGACGGTGCCGGCGATCATCGTCAGGCCACCGGCACCGAAGGCGACCTCGGCGAGGATGTTGAGCACCTCCCGCTTGTAGCGGCGGATGGTGCGTGGCGCCCAGGCCAGGGCCTTGACGTAGAAGAGCAGCTGGTCGCCGTAGCCTTCCACGGCCTGGCGCTGCTCCTTGACGATCTGGTTGCCCACCTGGGCGAGCGTGTTGGACACCGGGGGATCACAACCCGTCCTGAGGAACGATCTGGAAGTAGACCGCGGTCATGATGGAGTTGAGGACGAACAGCATCATGAACGCGATGATCACGGCCTCGTTGACCGCTCGGCCGACGCCACTGGGACCACCCTGGGCGTTGAGGCCGTTGTAGGCGCCGATGATCGCCGCCAGGAAACCGAACAGGGCCGACTTGACCATCGAGATGTAGAGGTCGGGAAGGCTCGCCAGGGCGGTGAAGCTCGACAGGAACGCACCGGCCGAGCCGCCCTGGACGATCACGGTGAAGAAGTAGCCGCCACCGATCCCGGTCGCGATCACGATCCCGTTGATCATCACCGAGACGAACAGACACGCGAGGACCCGTGGGATCACCAGCCGGATCACCGGGTCGATGCCCAGCACCTCCATCGCGTCGATCTCCTCACGGATCTTGCGCGATCCCATGTCCGAGCAGATCGCCGACCCGGCAGCCCCGGCGATGATCAGCGCGGCCGCCATCGGTGCCGCCTCCCTGACCACCGCGAGCACCGCCGTAGCCCCCGCGAACGACTGCGCCCCGAGCTGCCCGGCGAGGTTGCCGACCTGCAGCGAGATGACCGCCCCGAAAGGGATCGAGACCAGCACGGCGGGCAGCAGAGTGACGCTGGTGATGAACCAGGCCTGCTCGAGGAACTCCCTCATCTGGAACTTGGTGGTGAAGGTGCCCTTCACCACCTCTCCGGTCATCAGACCCATCCCGCCGACACCTCGGACCAGCGATGCGAACTGCACTGCCATCCTTCACCTTTCGCGTGGTCTTGTGACTCGGCTCACGTTTCGAGCCTGTAGTAGAACATGTTTCAGTTCTGAGGGCAACGACCCGCCGCGACACGCCCGGGAACAGGGTGGGAGGTATTTCGGTACAACGACTTACCTGCCGGTAGGTGACGCTGATCACAGGATCCTCCACCCTTGCGCCACGGCGGGAGGAGGTCGGCCCCCGCCAGCTGGTCCCGAGCGTGATCACACGCGCCGGAGCCGTCGATGGGGCCAGAAGTCCGCACCGGTGTGTCTCGCTGTGCCGGGCCGGTTAGATTGGGACCGTGATGAGACTGTCGCCGGGGGGCGTCATGAGGTTCCTACGCCGCCTGCTCCTCGTTGTCTTCGGCGTGCCCGTGGCGCTCGCCGTCGTGATGAGCCTCGTCGACGGTTACCGCAGCCGCGGCAAGCGCGGGCGAAGAGGCAAGCCGTTCCCGGTGACGCCACCGTTGACCAACAGCGTCGGCGACGGCACGGTCACCGCCTATACGTTCGGCAAAGACCTCTACGAGGACATGATCGCCGCCATCGAGGGCGCCAAGAAGCAGATCTTCCTCGAGACCTACATCTGGAAGGGTGACGAGGTCGGCCAGCGGTTCAAGCAGGCGCTGGCCTCGGCGACCGAGCGCGGGGTCGATGTCTACTGCATCTACGACGAGCTCGCCAACCTCGTGGTTCCCTCCCGGTTCAAGCGCTTCCCCGAGGGTATGCACGTCCTGCGCTATCCCGCGTACGCGGCGGGGTGGCGCTTCTTCGACCTCTCCCGCTACGGCCGCGACCACCGCAAGATCCTGGTCGTCGACGACACCGTCGGGTTCGTCGGCGGCTACAACATCGGGACCGCGTACGCCACGGAGTGGCGCGACACGCACGTGCGCGTCACCGGCCCCGGCGTCTGGGACCTGCGCCGCGCGTTCGCCGACTTCTGGAACCTCAACCGGCGCCGGCCGCACCCGCTGAACCACCGCGACGGCGCGGAGGGACCGCTGCTCATCGAGACCGCGCCGTCATGGGAGCCCGATCTCCGGTTCCACCGCAACGTGCCCCGGTTGTGGATGTTCCCGATCCGGTCGATGTACCTCGAGGCGATCAACCGGGCCTCCCGCAACATCTACCTGACCACCGCCTACTTCGTCCCCGACGAGGACTTCGTGGACGCGCTCAAGGCCGCGGCACAGCGCGGGGTCGACGTACGCATCCTGCTGCCGCTGAAGTCCAACCACATCGTCGTCGACTGGATCTCGCGCGGCTACTTCTCCCAGCTGCTCGGCTCGGGTGTGCGGATCCTGCGGTTCAAGGACGCGATGATCCACGCCAAGACCGCCACCGTCGACGGCTTCTGGTCGACGGTCGGCACCGCCAACATCGACCGGCTCTCGCTGACCGGCAACTACGAGATCAACCTGGAGATCTTCGACCGCGACGTCGCCAAGCAGATGGAGGAGATCTTCTCCCGCGACGAGTCCAACGCGCTCGAGCTGACCGCCGACGAGTGGGCCGCCCGCGATATCCACCGCAAGTTCACCGAGCTGGTCCTCACTCCCCTACGCCCCCTGCTCTGAGGGCTTTGGAGTAAATCACCCACTCAAGAAGGCAGATGCGTCCGCGGCGACATCTTCGGCCCGCGCCGTGGCCGCTTGCCGGCCCCGCGGTAGATCAGCGCCACCACACGACCACGATGCGGGCGGAACCGCTCCAGGTAATCACGCAGCCGGTCGTCATCCCAGGCGGCATTGGTCAGCGCCCACCCGACGTCCTTGGCAAGGTGGTAGTCACCGAAGCTGACGGCGTCGGGGTCGCCGAGGGCGCGTTGTCGCACCTCGGCGACGGTCCACTCCCCGATGCCCGGGATGGTGGTGAGCCGCCGCTCCACCTCCTCACCCGGGAGACCTGCGGTCCGCTCGACCGCGGTCGCGACCCGGGCGGCCTGGAGGACGGCCTTGGACCGGGCCGGATCGACCGGCAGACGCAGCCAGTCCCAGCTGGGGATCGTCTGGAGCGTCTCGGGCGTCGGCTGCAGGCGTAGCCCGTGATCGGCGCCCGGACCGGGGGCGACCTCACCGAAGCGCCTGACCAGGTTGCCGAAGCCGCGGAACGCCTCGTTGTTGGTCACCTTCTGCTCGATGATCGAGGGCACCAGCGCCTCCATCACCAGGTCGGTGCGCCCGAAGCGCGGTGTCTCGAAACGCTCCAGCAGGCCGGCGAGCAGGGGGTCGTCGGTGCGGAACTCCTCGGGGCGGTCGCCCGCTCCCAGCAGCCCGGGCACGTGCTCCAGCGCCCACTCCGCACCCTCACCCCACGCCTCGGACTCCACCTCGGCGTCCCGCTGGCGCAGTCTCAGCGTGGCGGGGCCCTGGGGCGTACGGACGGCTCGCCAGTGGTCCTCGCCGAGGATCTTGTACGTCGGGTCGCCCAGCCCACGCCGCAGCGGCCGCAGCATCGAGGCGAGCCCGACGGGGTAGCCCGGACGAACCGTCCGCTGCGCGCTCATGCCGCTCGCTCGCTCATGCTCTGAGATTATCCCGGGCGAGCGCCGTGAGCGCGCGCTCGAAGGCGGCCCGGTCGGCCGGGTCCAGGTCGCCAAGGAGCTCGGTCTCCATGGCCGCGATGGCCTCGCGGCAGCCGCGGAGGGCCCGGGACCCTGCCCGGGTCAGGGAGACGATCCTGTTGCGTCGATCGTCCGGGTCTGGCTGGCGCTCGACCATGCCTCGGGCCTCGAGCCGGTCCAGGTTTCCGATCAGGCGGGTCTTGTCACGGCCCGTGGTCGCGGCGAGCTGTGCCTGTGTGGGGGCATCCGACTCGGCCAGCGCGGTCAGCACCGCGTAGTCCCACATCTCCAGTCCCGCGGCGTCGAGGATCGGCTTCTCGCGGTCCATCACCTCACGCATCAGACGGGACAGAAGGAAGCCGAGCTCGGGTCGATCCACGGCAGGATCCTAATCGTTCGACATATCATCTACCTCTGCTTACGATAAACGTGTGCTTACTTTCGAAGACCTGCTCACGGAACATCGCCACGCCCTCGACGACACCACTGCCCTCGCCGCCTCGGCCGTCGATCTGACCATCCCCACCCCGTGTGCCGGCTGGGACCTCGCCGACCTGTTCGGCCACATGGTCGGCCAGAACCTCGGCTTCGCCGCCGCAGTGGTCGACAGCGACGCCCCGGTCGCCGCGTACGAGTCGGTGCCGGTCTCCGCCGATGACGTCGCCCAGAGGTGGCAGGACTCGGCCGGCCGGGTCCGGGACGCGTTCGCCGCCGCCGATCCGGAGGCGATGATCCACCTCGCCGAGTTCGGCTTCCGGCCGACCGTCACGGTCGCGCTCGGCATGCAGCTGCTCGACGCCGCCGTGCACGCCTGGGATGTCGCGACGGCGCTCGGGAAGACCTACCGGCCGACCGAGGTCACCGTCGCTTTCGTCCTCGACATGGCCCGGCAGATCGCCGCGAGGCCGGGCGGGACGCCGGTGTTCGCCGCACCGCTCTCCGAGCACGGCGAGGACCCCTGGGGCGACGCACTTCGCCTGCTCGGGCGCGACCCCGAGGGGTTCGTGGTGGCGTAGGCGCGGAGAAAGTGGGCGCCGCTGTCGGTGCTGTGATGTTCACTGGAGACATGCTGCTCGCCGACATCGTCTCCACCTCGAACGCCGTCGCTGCGACCCGGTCACGGAAGGCGAAGGTCGCCGCGCTGGCGGAGTGCCTCGGCGCGGCCACGCGCAACGAGCTGCCGGTGGTGACGGCCTATCTCGGCGGGTCGCTGCTGCAGCGGCGTACGGGGCTGGGGTGGCGCTCCCTCACCACGCTCCCGCCGCCCGCGGCCGATGCGTCACTCACGGTGAGCGACGTGCACGAGGCGTTCGAGCGGATGTCGCTCCTGACAGGCTCTGGCTCACAGGTCGCCCGCGCGGCCGAGGCGGAGGCGCTCTTCGGCGCGGCGACAACGGCCGAGCAGGCATGGCTACGGGGAGTCGTCACCGGAGAGGTACGTCAAGGGGCGCTCGACTCGCTGGTGCAGGAGGCGCTCGCGGTGGCTGCCGGGGTGCCGTTGCCCGCCGTGCGCCGCGCCGCGATGCTGGCCGGCTCGACCGTGGTGGTTGCCGGGCTGGCCTTCGACGGCGAGGCGGCGCTGGCCGAGGTCGGGCTCGTGGTCGGCCGGCCGGTGATGCCGATGCTGGCCTCCTCGGCCGGGTCGGTCGAGGAGGCGCTGGCGAAGATCGGTGGGCCGGCGGTGGTCGACACCAAGCTGGACGGCATCCGGATCCAGGTGCACCGGCGCGGCGACGAGGTCATGATCGCCACCCGCACCCTCGACGACATCACCGCCCGGCTGCCGGAGGTCGTCGAGATCGTACGCCGCCTCCCGGTCTCCTCGGTCGTGCTCGACGGCGAGGCGATGCTGGTCGGACCGGACGGACGGCCGCGGCCGTTCCAGGAGACCGCCTCCCGCACGGCGACCAGAGGAGAGGCCACCGCTGTCGTGGCGCCGTTCTTCTTCGACGTACTCCATCTCGACGGGGCCGACCTGTTGGGCAGCCCGCTCTCCGAGCGGCTCGCCCTGCTGGACTCCGTGGTTCCCGCCGAGCACCGCATCGCGCGGGTGGTCACCGACGACCCGGCAGCGGGCGAGGCGTTCGCTGCCGGAGCGCTGGCCGACGGGCAGGAAGGCGTCGTGGTCAAGGGGCTGGAGGTTCCGTGGGAGGCCGGGCGGCGCGGATCGGGCTGGATCAAGGTCAAGCCGGTCCATACCCTCGACCTGGTCGTACTCGGCGTCGAGTGGGGGTCGGGACGCCGCAAGGGCTGGCTCTCCAACATCCACCTCGGCGCTCGCGGACCCGACGGGTTCGTGATGATCGGCAAGACGTTCAAGGGCATGACCGACCAGATGCTGGCCTGGCAGACCGAGCGCTTCTCCGAGCTCGCGCTCGCGGACCCGCACAGCGACTGGGCGGTCGAGGTCAGACCCGAGCAGGTGGTCGAGATCGCCTTCGATGGCGTGCAGCGCTCGACCCGCTACCCGGGCGGCGTCGCGCTCCGATTCGCCCGCGTGGTGCGCTATCGCGACGACAAGACAGCCGCGGAGGCGGACACCATCGCGACCGTGCAAGGCTTTCTCGCTTAACACTATAGGGATACCGGTGAAAGGCTCGGCCAACCGATCCCCTAACCTCACTGCGCATGCCCCCTCGCGCCCGAATCACCACGCCGCTCGCGGCACTGGTGATGGTTCTCGGACTGGCCGCCTCAGCACCGGCCCCGGACTCCCCCGCCCCCGCTTCCGCCGTCACCGTGGCGGCCCCGACCCCGAGTGTCGCCCGGCCGATCCCCCGCGAGACCTTCACGCTGAGCGGCTCGATGGGCCCGAGCGTACGGCGCGTGGTGCGGCTGCAGACCTACCAAGGCGGCGCCTGGAAGATGACGCAGAAGCAGACCGTCGCACCCTCCGGTGACTACGCCTTCACGGTGACCCAGGACTCGTCCGTACGGACCCGGTGGCGCGTCCTCGCCTACGGCATCAAGCGGGAGGGACGCGGCTGGAAGGAGCGGGTCACGGCGCCGCGTACGCTCTTCGGGCAGCAGCAGGCCGTCACGACCAGCGTGGCGAGGTCGGTGCGCGCCGGCAGCGCAGTGAGGATCACTCTCTTCGCCGCACCGGTCCGCCCCGGTCGGATGCTCACCCTCCAGCGCGACAGCGGCAAGGGCTGGACGAAGGTCGCCGACCTCACCACCGACGCGACCGGCCATGCGACGTACGTCTTCAGGACCCGGGCCGTGGCGAAGACCCGGTTCCGGACCATCGCCCGGGCGCACCGCGGCGCGCCGGCGTTCGCCGGCCCCTCGGCGGCCGTCTACGCGATCGGGAGCAGGCCGGTCGGGGTCATGGCCTGGCGCGGCGACTCGCTGAACTATCCGGAGAACACCCTGGATGCGTTCCGCAGCGCGGTGCGCCAGCGGGCCGACTTCATCGAGATGGACTTCCAGCCCACGGCCGACGGCGAGTGGGTGCTGCTGCACGACGGCGACTTCCGGCGTACGACCGATGTCGAGACCCGCTTCCCCGAGCGCCTGACGGCGAGTCCACGGGCGTTCACCCTCGCCGAGGTGCAGTCGCTGGACGCGGGCTCGTGGATGGGCCCGCAGTTCCGGGGTGTCCGGGTGCCGACCATCGAGGAGACCTTCGACGCCATCGAAGCGGC
Organism: Nocardioides sp. NPDC057577; assembly: GCF_042801335.1. Classification (NCBI taxonomy): domain Bacteria; kingdom Bacillati; phylum Actinomycetota; class Actinomycetes; order Propionibacteriales; family Nocardioidaceae; genus Nocardioides; species Nocardioides sp. NPDC057577. The sequence continues at coordinate 32,471 of NZ_JBHVGB010000049.1, forward strand.
CGAAAGGCTCGAGGGGCACCGGGTGCGCCTCGTGGTCGAGCTCAAGGGCGAGAGCGCCACCGAGATGCGCGCGCTCTATCGCAAGGTCGTCTCGCTGCGTCCCGACTGGGTCTCCCGGACGCACCATCGCGACAAGGCGATCTTCATGAGCTTCGAGGCGAGCCACTTCGACTTCCCCGGTGTCGAGAGGACCGGGATGGAGAAGGTCGCCGTCAAGGACGAGCCCGACCCCGCCGACGCCTACGGCCGCGGCTTCGCCCAGGTCCATCTCCACACCCGGCTGCTCGATGCCGCCCTCGTGGACCGCTACCGCCGCCAGGGAGCCGAGGTCGGCACCTGGCCGGCGGTCGGCACCGCGTCGGTACTCCGCGCCGCGGTGGCGGGGGTCGACTACGTCACCACAGACGACATCGCGGGGGCCCGGAGGGCGTTGCTTCACTAGGCAGATGTGAGGACCGACACTCGGAGTGCAACTCGGAGTTGCACACCGCGTACAGTGTGCTCGTGAGCACTCGACCATCCGGACCCGAGTCCGACGGCCGCCGCTCGGCCGCCGCGGCCCGGCGCCGCGCCCGCGAGGCAGACATCGTCGCCGCCACCCGCAGGATCTTCGACGAGCGCGGCGTGAGCGACGCCCAGATCGAGGACATCGCCAAGGCGGTCGGGATCAACCGCGCGATCGTCTACCGGCACTTCACTGGCAAGGACGAGATCTTCGCGCTGACCCTGGTCGGCTACCTCGACGAGCTCCGCGAGCGGATGCTGACCGCGACCGAAGGCGACAGCGCACCCACCGACGTGGTCCGCGACGTCGTCGGCACCTTCGTCGACTACGGGATCGAGCACCCCGCCTTCGTCGACTGCGCCCAGACCCTGATGCGCCGCAGCGGCTCCGACCTGCTCGACGAGCTCTCCGAGAGCGCCCTGTTCCGCCTGGGCCGGGCGATGAACGGCTGCCTGACCATCCTCACCACGGTCTTCGAGGACGGCGCCGCCTCCGGCGAGCTCCACGTCAAGGACGCCAACCTGCTCGCCAACACCCTCTACGCCTCCGGCCTCGGCGCCCTCCAGCTCGCCCGCGTCGGCATCCTGGTCTCCGAGTCCGCCCCCGGCGTACCCACCGTCGGCTCCGTCTCCCCCGACCAGGTCCGCGACTTCCTCGTCACCTCCGCCCTGGCTCTCACCGCCAAATAGCGCCGAGGCGTCAGCTGGGCGGCCGAGGCGTCACGTACGTCGGTCGAGGCGTCAGTCCGGACGGTCGAGGCGTCAGTCCGGAGGGTCGAGCCGTCACGTACGTCGGCCGAAGCGTCAGTCCGGACGGCCGAGCCGTCACGTACGTCGGCCGAAGCGTCAGTCCGGACGGCCGAGCCGTCACGTACGTCGGCCGAAGCGTCAGTCCGGACGGCCGAAGCGTCACGTAC
>NZ_JBHVGB010000050.1:0-32738 GCF_042801335.1 Nocardioides sp. NPDC057577
CTGCCGCCCCACTCCTGGAGTGGGGCGGCAGAGTCGATCTCGGCTCAGACCCAGCGGGCGGCGTACCGGTGGATCGAGTCGGTCACCCGCTCGACATGAGCGTCGGTGAGGCCGTGGCTCATGCCGAGGCTCATCCCGCGCTCGAAGACCGCGTCGGCGTGGGGCAGCCCGTCGTCCGGGACCCGATGGTCGATGCCGGCCATCATCGGATGCCGGGTCACGTTGCCGCTCCAGACGGTGCGGGTGTCGATGCCGTCCGCCTCGATCGCCTCCTGCAGGTCGCCACGGGAGAACGGCGCGTCAGCGTCGACCAAGACCGGGTAGCACAGCCAGGCCGTGTCGAGCTCGGGAAGCTCGACCGGGGTGGTGAAGAGCTCGGGGTACGCCCCGAAGGCCGCCGTGTAGGCCGCGAAGGTCTTCTTGCGGCGCTCGTAGTTGGCGGCCAGCTTGTTCAGCTGGACGACCCCGTAGGCGGCGCCCAGCTCGGAGGGCTCGAAGTTCCACGCCAGGGTGTCGAAGATGAAGTCGTTGTCGTAGTCGACACCGTCGAGCTGCTCGCGGAAGACCCGGCTGGTGCCGTTCCCGAACAGGTTGGGCTCCGAGCGGCGACCCCAGCGACGCAGCAGCAGTGCCTGGTCGCGGTCGGTGACGTCGTCGGTCATCACCATGCCGCCGGTGCCGGCGCAGGTGATGATGTGGGCCATCGCGAAGCTGGTGCAGCTGTAGTCGGCTCGCGCACCTGTCGGGGTGCCGCGCAAGGTGGCGCCGAGGGCGTCGCAGGTGTCCTCGATGACCTTGAGGCCGTGCCGGTCGGCGACGTCGCGTACGACGTCCCAGTCGGGTGCGTTGCCGGCGAGGTTCGGGAGCAGGATCGCACCGGTGCGCTCGGTGACGAGCGCCTCGATCTTGGCCGCATCGGCGTTGAACGTGGCCGGTTCGACGTCGACGAAGACCGGCACCAGGCCTGCCCGCACGAGCGGAGCCACGTCGGTCGAGAACGTGAGCGGCGAGGTGATCACCTCGCTGCCCGCGGGCAGGCCGAGCAGCTCGACGGCGACGTAGAGCGCCGAGGAGCCGGAGTTGCACATCACGCCGTACTCCTTGCCGCTCAGTGCGGCGACCCGGGTCTCCATCTCGGCGACGGAGGGTCCGATGCGCAGACCTTGGTGTCCCCGGTGCAGGACGTCGAGCACGGCCTGGATCTCCTCCTCGCCGTGCGTCGCTCGGGCATAGGTGATGCGTTCGGTCATGACGGTCTCCTCGGTGGATGGGATGTGATTCACAGGGCGCGGGCGACTCGCCAGGCCGAGTGGATGGCGCCCTGGATGTAGCCGACCTCGCCGGCGTCGCCGACGACGTGGACCTCCAGCCCGCGGGCCTGCAGGTCGTCGGCGAGCGGTGCGCCGGACTCGACGTGGGACGCCACGACGACGAGGTCCGCGGCGACGACCGCCGTCTGTTCCCCGGTCCGATAGCGCACCTGGGTCGGGGTGATCTCGACGACCTCGGTGTCGCGATGGATCGTGACACCGTGCTCGGAGGCCTTGCGTACGGCGGTCCACCGGCGCGGGATCGCCATCGGCAGGCCGGCCTGGGAGCCGTGCTCGAGGACGGTGACGCTCTTGCGGCGCTCGGCGAGGAACTCGGCCAGCTCCAGGCCGACGAGCGTGCCGCCGATGACCACGACGTCCTTGCCGATGGGCAGCACCTTGCGGGTCAGCTCCCGGATCCGTTCCGGGTCACGGGTCAGCCCGCTCATCCGGCCGGCCTTGCCGAGCAGGCGCAGCGTACGGCTGCCGGAGTCGCCCTCGCCGGTGATCAGCCCGCGCAGGGTGTCGCCGGTGTGGACGTGGGGGAGGTCGGCGCCGGGCACGGACGGAATGCCGCGGTGGGCGCCCGTCGCCAGCAGGACGACGTCCGGGGCGAGGGCCGTGAGCGTGTCGGCGTCCGCGGTCTCGCCGAGGCGTACGTCGACACCGAGCCGCTCCACCTCGTGCTGCAGCCAGTCGAGCAGCGGTCCGTTGGCGGGGGTGGTGAGCTGGGAGAACCAGGCCGATCCGCCCAGCCGGTCGCCCTTCTCGACCAGGGTGACCCGGTGCCCGCGGTCGGCGGCCACGCGGGCCGCCTCCATGCCGCCGGGACCGCCGCCGACCACCACGACGTGGCGGCGTGCGGCGAGCGTCGGGAACGGCAGCAGCGTCTCGTTGCCGAGGGCCGGGTTGACCGCGCACACGGGGACGCCGTCCCAGAAGTTCTGCTCGACGCAGACGTAGCAGTTGATGCACGGGCGCACCGATGCCGCCCGACCCTCGCGCAGCTTGCCGACCAGCCCGGGGTCGGCCAGCAACTGGCGACCCATCGCCACGAAGTCGGCGCCGCCGCCGGCGATCAGCTCCTCGCCGACGGCCGGGAGCACCCGGCCGACCGCGATCACCGGGATCGTGACCGCGGCCTTCACGGCACGGGCCAGATCGACGTAGGCGCCGACCTGGTTGGGCAGCGGGCCGTCGGTGAAGTCGCGGAACGGGTTGCGAGCCCAGCCGGTCACGTGGATCGCGTCGGCGCCCGCCTCCTCGAACAGGCGGGAGGCCGCGACGGCCTCCTCGGTGGTGAGCGAGCCCTCCTCGCCGTACTCCTTGCCGGCGACGCGGACCAGGATCGCCAGGCCGTCGCCGACCGCGGCGCGGACGGCGCGGATGACGGCGCAGGCGAGCCGCGCCCGGTTCTCCAGCGACCCGCCCCACCGGTCCGTACGCCGGTTGTCGGCGCGGCTGAGGAAGGTGCCGAGCACGTAGCCGTGGGCGGCGTGGATCTCGAACGCGTCGGCGCCGGCCCGCATGACTCGGCGGGCGGCGTCGGCGAACTGCCCGACCAGCCAGGCGATGTCCTCCTCGGTCGCCTCACGGAAGCTCGGTGTCTTGCCCTCGGACACGGCGGTCGCCATCGCGCCGAGCTCGGTGGGGGTGTTGTCGCGCAGGGCGGACATGTCCCGCTCGCCGACCGGCATCGACGGTACGAACAGCGGGCGCCCGTCGGCGGTGTCGACCTTCGACATCTTGCCGTGGTGGGTGGCCTGGACGCAGAGCTTGGCGCCCTCGGCGTGGACGGCGTCGGCCAGCGCGCGCAGACCGGGGATGAACCTGTCGTCGGAGAGGCCGGGCTCCTTGCGGCTGGTCGCCCCGATCGGGTACGCGACGGCGGCTGCCGAGGTGATCACCAGGCCGGTCCCGCCGGCGGCGCGCGCGGCGTAGTGGGCGATGTCCCCGTCCTCGAGGACACCCTCGTCGCAGAGGTTCATGTCCATCGCGGGCATCACCACGCGGTTGGCGAGGCTCATCGGGCCGATCGCCCCGGGGCTCAGCAGATGCTTGAAGGTCGGGTTGGGTGGCGAGGTCTGCACCGGGGCAGCGTGCCGCTCTTTCGGGTCTCCGGGACGGGCAGCGCCCGCTGATCGGGAGGAGACGCTCGGCGCATCGCGCGCGGACGCCACAGTGGCCGGGATCATCCCCCGAGGCAGGAGGCTCCATGACAACCCAGTACGACGAGACCTACGACCTGGTCGTGGTCGGCTCCGGAGCCGGCGCGATGGCCGCCGCTGTCACCGCGGCGCGGCATGGCCTGAGCACGGTGGTGCTGGAGAAGTCGGCACTCCTCGGCGGTACGTCGGCGTACTCCGGTGCCGCGGCCTGGCTGCCGGGCAACGACGCCACCCGCCGGGCCGGGTCGGCGGACTCGACCGAGTCGGGGAGGACGTACCTGCGGGCGTTGCTCGGCGAGGACGAGCTGGACCGCCAGGAGGCGTTCCTCGAGGCCGCGCCTGCCGTGGTGGCCGAGCTGGAGGCCGAGCCGGCGATCGAGCTGGTTGCCCAGGCCTTCCCCGACTACTTCGAGGCGCCGGGGCGGGTGCCGGGCGGACGCTCGATCGTGCCGCGCCCGCTGGCGCAGGACGCGCTGCCGGCCGGCCTGGCCGAGCTCGTACGTCCCGTTGTCGACCGTGATCGCGCCGGACTCGGCCACGATCCCGACCAGCCGCTGGTCGGCGGTCGCGCGCTGATCGGACGGCTGTTGCACGCCTTCCACGACAACGGCGGGACGGTGCGTACCGAGACGCCGATGACGGAGCTGATCACGACCGACGGCCGGGTCAGCGGCGTGGTCGTCTCGACCCTGGACGGACCGCGGCGCATCGCCGCGACGCGTGGGGTCCTCCTCGGCAGCGGTGGGTTCGAGCGCAACCAGGACCTGCGGACGAAGTACGCCGTCCCGGGCGCGGCCGAGTGGGCGATGGCGCCGACCGGCACCAACACCGGCGAGCCGATCGCGGCGGCCACGGCGGTCGGCGCGACGATCGAGCTGATGCACGAGGGCTGGTGGTGCCCGGGCCTGGTCACCCCCGACGGCCAGGCCGCGTTCACGCTCGGCTTCCGTGGTGGCGTCATCGTGGACCAGCACGGGCACCGGTTCGCCAACGAGTCGCTGCCCTACGACCAGATGGGCCGCCGGCTCTCCGCCGAACCCCGCCGCATCCCGGCCTGGTTCGTCTTCGACGCGCGCTCCGGCGGCGTCGCGCCGGCGATCACGATGCCCGCCGCGCCGGCCGAGGAGCACCTCGCCGCAGGGACCTGGGTCCGGGCCGACTCGCTCGCCGAGCTCGCTGCCGGCACGGGCCTCCCGGAGCAGGCGCTGCAGGAGACCGTCGATCGGTTCAACGGCTTCGCCGCCTCCGGCGCCGATGCGGACTTCGGTCGCGGTGAGGACGAGTACGACCGGTTCTTCGCGGTCGGGGATGGGCCCAACGCGGCACTCGTCGCGCTCGACCGGCCGCCGTTCTACGCGGCCAGGATGGTCCTTGCCGACCTCGGGACCAAGGGCGGGCTGCGCACCGACGTCGACGCCCGGGTCCTGGGTGCCGACGACCGTCCCGTCGTGGGGCTCTACGCCACCGGAAACGCCAGCGCCTCGCTCTCCGGAGCCTGTTACCCGGGTCCGGGCGTGCCGATCGGCACGGCGATGGCCTTCGGCTGGCGCGCGGTCCAGGACATGCTGCGGCGCTGATCGAGGGCGAGAACGTCCGCTGGGCGGGAGGACTCCTCGCGCCGATCGGCGGCGAGGCACATCATGTACCAAGCGCTTGCTCAATTCCGGCCAGGTGGAGGACGATCGATGGAAGAGCTCGAGGCCCGATTCGGGGACTTCGTCGGCGAGGTGGCCGAACCACCCCGGGTGTCGCGGTATGCCGTCAACGAGGCGATGATCCGCAACTGGGTCGAGGCCCACGACGACCTCAACCCGGTCTACGTCGACGGCGACGCCGCCCGCGCAACCGGCCGGGACGACGTCATCTGCCCGCCGGCCATGGTCACGACCTGGGTGATGCAGGGCTACCGCCGTTGGCGTCAGGTCCAGGCTCTGCGCGCGGAAGGCGTTCAGGAGGACCACGCGTACTCCCGGCTCCTCGCCCTCCTCGACGAGCACGGCTTCACCTCCGTGGTGGCCACGGCCCAGGAGCAGGAGTACGTCCGCGAGCTCACTCCCGGTACACGCGTGAGCTGCCACTTCACGATCGAGGACATCTCGCCGATCAAGCGCACCGGCCTCGGCAACGGCTGCTTCATCACCCTGCGCAAGCGCTACGTCGACCAGGAGGACCAGCTCCTCGTGGACGAGAGGTTCGTGATCCTCCGCTTCGATCCCACCACCAAGGACGCCCCGAAGGAGCCCGCAGCATGAGCGCCGAAGCACCTCAGGAGCGGCGTACGTCCGTCCCTGGTCTGACCGTCACCCAGGACAACGAGTTCTTCTTCACCGCGGCCCGTGAGGGGCGGCTGGAGATCCAGCGGTGCGGCGACTGCAAGACCCTGCGCCATCCGCCGGCGCCCGCGTGCGCGTCGTGCCGGTCGTTCGCCTGGGACACCGTGACCGCGAGCGGTCGGTGCACGCTGCACAGCTGGACCGTGATCCACCACCCCCAGGACCCCGCCTTCACCTACCCGCTCGCCGTCGGGCTCGTGGACCTGGAGGAGGGGACCCGCCTGGTCGCCGACATCAGCGGCGTCGACCACGACGACCTGCGCCTCGGCATGGAGCTCGAGGTCGGGTTCGCCGAGCACGCCCACGGCGAGATGCTGCCGCGGCTGCGTCCGGTCGGAGGTGCCGCGTGAGCCTCGACCTCGCGACCGTGACGACCGGCGCCACCCTTCCCGAGCTGGCCCTGCCGCTGGACCGCACCACCATCGTGGCCACCGCGATCGCCAGCCAGGACTTCGAGGACGTCCACCACGACCCCGGCAAGGCCAACGAGCGGGGCACGCCCGACATCTTCATGTCGATCAACTCCACCAACGGCTTCCTGGACCGCTACGTGACCGACCTGTTCGGCCCGGCGACCCGGATCCGCAAGGCGGCCCTGCGCCTGGGCGTCCCCAACTTCCCCGGCGACACGATGACCTTCTCCGGGGACGTCGCCGAGGTCACCGAGAGCGCTGTCGTGCTGAAGGTCGCCGGCCGCAACGCCCGCGGTGCTCACGTCACCGCCACCGTCACCCTCGACCAGCCCATCGGAGGCATCCAGTGAGCAGCAGTTTCTCCGGCGGCGCCGCGATCGCCGGGATCGGCGCGACCGAGTTCTCCAAGAAGTCCGGGCGCAGCGAGTGGCAGCTGGCCTGCGAGTCCGTGCTCGCCGCCCTCGAGGACGCCCAGATCGGGGTCGAGGAGGTCGACGGGTTCGCCCTGTTCACCATGGAGACCAACCCGGAGATCGCGGTCGCCCGTGCCCTCGGCATCCCGGAGCTGAAGTTCTTCAGCCGGATCCCGCACGGTGGCGGTGGCGCCTGCGCCCCGGTCCAGCAGGCGGCGCTCGCGGTCACCTCCGGTGTCGCCGACGTCGTCGTGGTCTATCGCGCGTTCAACGAGCGCTCGGGACACCGCTTCGGCCAGGGCCCGCCGCCGTTCGCCTACACCGCGAACACCGACCAGGAGTACCGCAACTGGATCAACCCCTACGGCCTGCTCACGCCGGCCCAGCAGGAAGCCTTCCTCGCGCGGCTCTACATGGAGAAGTACGGCGCCACGAGTGCCGACTTCGGCCAGATCTCCGTGCTCTCCCGCAAGCACGCCGCCACCAACCCGCAGGCGTGGTTCTACGAGCGGCCGATCACCATCGAGGACCACCAGTCCTCGCGGCTGATCGCCGACCCGCTGCGCCTGCTCGACTGCTGCCAGGAGAGCGACGGCGGCCAGGCGCTGGTCATCGTCAGCGCCGAGCGCGCCCGCGACCTGCCGCACCCGCCGGCCGTCATCACCGGCGCCGCGCAGGGCGTCGGCCCGCAGCAGATCTCGATGAGCAGCTACTACCGCGACGACATCGACGCGATGCCCGAGGTGGAGCTGGTCGCTCGGCAGCTGTGGCGCCAGGCCGGGATCGGTCCGGACGACATCGACGCCGCGATCCTCTACGACGCGTTCACCCCGATGGTGCTGCTGCAGCTGGAGGAGTACGGCTTCTGCGGCCGTGGCGAGGCACGGCACTTCATCGCCGACGGCAACCTCGAGGTCGACGGCCGGCTGCCGGTCAACACCAACGGCGGTCAGCTCGGCGAGGGCTACATCCACGGCGTCAACGGCATCGCCGAGGGCGTACGCCTGATCCGCGGCACCTCGGTCAACCAGCCCACCAAGTCGCTCGAGAACGTGCTGGTCACCGGTGGCTCACCGGTCCCGCACTCGGCCCTCGTCCTGTCCGCGGACCGCTGAGGAGATCGGCATGAAACCCGTCATCGTCGACGCCGCCCGCACCCCGTTCGGCAAGCGCGAGGGCTGGCTCTCGGGCATCCACGCCGCCGAGCTTCTCGGGTACGCCCAGCGTGGAATCCTCGACCGCACCGGCATCGATCCCGAGCTGGTCGAGCAGGCCATCGGCGGCTGCGTCACCCCGATCGGTGAGCAGTTCGGCAACGTCACCAGGACCTCCTGGGTGCACGCCGGGCTGCCGACCGCCACCGGCACCACGACCATCGACGCGCAGTGCGGCACCGCCGCCCAGGCGGTCAGCCTGGTGGCCGGCCAGATCGCGATCGGCTCGCTCGAGGTCGGCATGGCCTGCGGCGTCGAGCTGATGTCACGGGTCCCGCTGACGTACAAGGTCGGGAAGGGTCTCGGCACCCCGCGGCCGGAGAGCTGGTCGGTGACCAACCCCGACCAGTACACCGCTGCCGACCGGATCGCCGTACGCCGCGGCCTCGGCCGCGAGGACCTCGACGCCTTCGGGCTGCGCTCCCAGCAGCGCGCCGCCGCCGCGTGGGACGCCGGGGTCCTCGACCCCCAGATCATCCCGGTCGCTGGCGTCACCCGCGACCAGGGCCTGCGGGAGTCCTCGATGGAGGGCCTGGCCAAGCTGAAGCCGGTCAAGGAGGGTGGGCTGCACACGGCCGGCACCTCCTCCCAGGTCTCCGACGGCGCCAGCGCCGCGCTGCTGATGTCCGAGGACCGTGCCCGCGACCTGGGGCTGAGGCCGAAGGCGCGACTGCTCAACCAGTGCGTGATGGGCGGCGACCTGGAGTACATGCTCGACGCCCCCATCGAGGCCGCGGCCAAGGTGCTCGCCCGCGCGGGCATGAAGATCGGCGACGTCGACGTGTTCGAGGTCAACGAGGCCTTCGCCTCGGTCCCGATGTCCTTCGCGCAGGTCCACGGTGTCGACCCGGACCGGCTCAATCCCAACGGTGGCGCGATCGCCGTCGGTCATCCCGCCGGCGCCACCGGAATCCGGCTGATCGCCACCGCGCTCGCCGAGCTGGAGCGCCGTGACGCCCAGGTCGCGATGGTCGCGATCTGCGCCTCGGCCGCCACCACCTGCCTCCTCCTCGAACGGCTCTGACATGCCTCTGGCTCTCACCGACGACCACCGCGACCTGGCCGACTCCGTCGCCGCCTGGGCCCGCCGCGCCGCCCCGATCGAGGCGACCCGTGACCGGCTCGACGACCTCGCGGCCGGCAAGCGTCCCGAGGCCTGGGACGCCCTGCTGCGGCAGGGCCTGCATGTCATCCACCTGCCCGAGGAGGACGGTGGCGCGGGCGGCGGCCTGATGGAGCTCGCTGTCGTCGCCGAGCAGCTCGGCCGAGCCCTGCATCCAGGCCCGTTCCTGCCGACCGTCCTGGCCAGCGGCGCCGTCGCCGCAGCGCCGACCGGTCTCGTCCGGAGCCAGGTGATGGAGCGCTTCGTCGAAGGTGCCACCGGCGCCCTGGTCGACGGACCGGGCATCGCGGCGGCACCGTGCGACGGCGGCTGGACCCTCTCCGGCGCCAGCCTGCCCGTGCTCGGACTACCCGGCGCCGAGATCGTCGTGGTGCGCGCGCTCACGGCGGCAGGGGAGTCGGTGTGGTGCGCGCTGACGCCTGCCGCCGGCGAGGTCCGGGTCGAGCCGGCCACCGACCTGACCCGTCCCGTGGGCCGCCTGGTCCTCGACGACCGCGCCGTCGAGGCGACCGCGGTCCTGCCCGCGCCGAGCGACCACGCGGTGGAGCTGCACACCGCCACGGTGCTGGCCGCCGACGCGGCCGGTGTCGCCCGTTGGTTCGTCGACACGATCGTCGAGTACGTCGGCACCCGCCAGCAGTTCGGCGTCCCGGTCGGCAGCTTCCAGGCGGTGCAGCACAAGATCGCGTTGATGCTGGTCAGGGCCGAGATGATCGGCGCCGTCGCCTGGGACGCCGCGCGTGCCGGAGACGACACCGCCGACCAGCAGCGTCTCGCCGCCGCCCAGGTCGGCCTCACCGCACTCCCGGCCGCCGTCGACGTGGCCGGGGAGGGCGTCATGCTCTTCGGCGGCATCGGCTTCACCTGGGAGCACGACGCCCACCTCTACTGGCGCCGCGCGATCAGCCTCTCCGCCGTCCTCGGTGAGGAGAGCAGGTGGGCGGCCCGGCTCGGCGCGGTGGCGCTCGACGCCGATCGCGACTTCGGCTTCGTCGCCGACGATGCGCTGCCCGAGCTGCGAGCAGAGCTCGCCACGATCCTCGACGCCGCGCTGGAGCTGCCCGACGACGGCGTACCCGCCTCCGGGTGGGGGTCCTCGCGGGGCGGTCGCCGTCAGGAGCACCTGGCCGAGGCACGGTTGGTGGCTCCGCACTACCCGGCACCGTGGGGGCGTGCGGCCGGGCCGCAGGAGCAGGCCGTCATCGCCCAGGAGTTCACCCGCCGGGCGCTCGCGCAGCCCTCGACCGTGATCGGCGAGTGGGTGCTGCCCACCCTGCTCGTGCACGGCACCACTGAGCAGCAGCAGCGCTTCCTCGACCCGACCCTGCGCGGCGAGATCCTCTGGTGCCAGCTCTTCTCCGAGCCCGGCGCCGGATCCGATCTCGCCGGCCTGTCCACGAGGGCCCGCAAGGTCGAGGGCGGCTGGCTGATCAGCGGTCAGAAGGTCTGGAACTCCATGGCCGCCGAGGCCGACTGGGGAGTCTGCCTGGCGCGCACGGACCCCGACGCTCCCAAGCACGCAGGCATCTCCTACTTCCTGGTCGACATGCGCAGCCAGGGTGTCGACGTACGTCCGCTGCGCCAGGCGACCGGTCTCTCCGAGTTCAACGAGGTCTTCCTCGACGATGTCTTCGTGCCCGACGACTGTCTGGTCGCCGAGGCGGGCGCCGGCTGGCGGCTGGCCGTCACCACGCTCGCCAACGAGCGGCTCAGCATGGGCGCGCGGCTCAGCCACGGCTCCAGCGACCTCGTCCGCGCGGTGCTCGACTCCGGCGACCACCAGGCGCCCCGCGACGCCGTCGTCGAGGTGCTCGGCCGGTGCGTCGGCCGGGAGATGGCGCTGTCCGCGCTCAACCTGCGCTCGGTCCTGGCTCGTATCGACGGGCTCGACCTCGGCGCCGAGATCAGCGTGCAGAAGGTCTGCAACGCCATCGCCCAGCGCGACAACTCCCGCGACCTGCTCCGCGTCCTGGGCCGCCACGCCCTGGTCGCCGTGCCCCCGACCGGCAGGCACACCGACCACTCTGACGGCCCCGTCATCGACCACATCGGCCTGCCCGCCGTGCTCGTCGGCGGCGGCACCCTCGAGATCCAGCTCAACGTCATCGCCCGCCGGGTGCTCCGGCTCCCGCGCTGACCTCCACCATCGACCGCAAGGAAGAGTGACCATGTACCCCGAGCTCTCCGACAGCTCCAAGGCGCTGCGCGCCGAGCTGCGTGCCTACTTCGCCGCCACCATCGACGAGGAGGACCGCGCGGCGCTCGCCGAGCAGACCGAGGGTGGTCCGGTCTTCGACCGGGTCCTGCGCCGGATGGGCAAGGACGGCTGGCTCGGCCTCGGCTTCCCGACCGAGTACGGCGGCCGCGGCGAGGACCCCGAGGCGCTTTACGTCTTCTACGACGAGGCCCTGCGCGCCGGCGCCCCGCTGTCGCTGGTCACCCTCAACACCGTCGCGCCGACGCTGATGAAGCACGGCTCGCAGGAGCAGAAGGACTTCTTCCTGCCGAAGATCCTGCTCGGCGAGCTGATGTTCGCCATCGGCTACACCGAGCCCGGCGCCGGCACCGACCTCGCCAGCCTGCAGACCCGGGCCAGGATCGACGGCGACGAGCTGGTCATCAACGGCAACAAGATCTTCACCAGCGCCGGTGTCTTCGCCGACTGGGTCTGGCTCGCGGTCCGCACCGACCCCGACGCCCCGCGCCACCAGGGCATCTCCGTGGTGCTGGTGCCGACCTCGAGCCCCGGATTCTCGGTCACCGAGATCCACACCGTGGGTGGGATCAGCACGTCGGCCACCTACTACGAGGACGTACGTGTCCCGCTCAGCAACGTCGTCGGCGGGCTCAACCAGGGCTGGAGGCTGATGACCAGCCAGCTCAACCACGAGCGCGTCGCGCTGGCCGCCCGCGGTGGGATCGCCAACCAGATGTACGACGCCGTGCTCGCCTGGGCCCAGGCCGAGAAGCTCGGCCCCGGCACCACCCTCTACGACGTCCCGTGGGTGCGCAGCGCGCTGGCCGAGGTCTACGCGCTGCTCAGCGCCGCCGACCTGATGAACCTGCGCCTGGTCTCCGACGTCGCCGCCAACACGCTAGGCCCGGGCGACTCCGCCGCCGCCAAGATCTTCGGCACCGAGGCGGTCGTGACGGCGTACGGAAGGCTCCAGCAGGTGCTCGGCGCGGCCGGGCTGCTGCGACCCGGCTCGCCGGGGGCCGCGATCGACGGCCGGGTCGAGTCCTTGGGACGGCGTGCCCAGAACAACACCTTCGGCGGCGGCACCAACGAGGTGATGCGCGAGATCGTCGCGGCCAAGACGCTCGGGATGACGCTCGGCGCCCGCCGCAAGGAGACTCCGCAGACCGCCACGACCGACACGAAGAACGGGAGCTGACATGGACTTCGACCTCACCGAGGACCACGCCGAGGTACGCGACCTCGCCGCGCAGATCCTGGGCGACCTCGCCCGGGTGGAGCGCGTCGTCGAGGTGGAGCGCAACGAGGGCGGCTTCGACGCCCGGCTGTGGGAGACGCTCGCCTCCTCCGGCCTGATCGGCATCGCCCTCTCCGAGGACGTCGGGGGTGCGGGCCTCGGGATGGGTGGTCTGGTCGCTCTCCTCGAGCAGCAGGGCCGCCACGTCGCGCCGGTGCCGCTGTGGTCGGTCGTCGCCGGCGCCGCGCTGCCGCTCGCCGAGTTCGGCTCGCCCGCCCAGGTGGAGCAGTGGGTCGGCCCGATCATCGAGGGCACCGCGATCGTGACCGGTGCCTTCGACGCCGCTCCCGGCCAGGCTGCCCGGCTGACCGGTCTCGCGGTCGACGGCGGGCTGCGGGTGACCGGTGAGCTGCCCCAGGTGCCGGCGGCGCCGGTGGCCCAGGCGGTCGTCGTACCGGTGACGGCGGAGGACGGTGGCCTCCGGGTCGCGCTCGTCCCGCTCGACCGGGCCGGCGTCACCGTGGTGCCCGTCGCGGCCACCAGCAACGAGAGCGCCGGTGCGATCGTCTTCGAGGACGTCGTCCTCACCGAGGACGATCTGCTGCCTGCCGACGGTGCCACCGTGACGGCGTGGACCCGGCGCAGGCTGCGGATCGCGCTCGCCGCGGTCGCGCTCGGCGTCTGCGAGGAAGACCTGCGGATCACCGCGGCCTACACCTCCGAGCGGGTCCAGTTCGGCCGTCCGGTGTCCACGAACCAGGCGGTCGCCGTACGCGCCACCGACGCCTACCTCGACACCGAGGCGATCCGGCTGACCACCCACAGGGCTGCCTGGCTGCTCGACAACCCCGAGCAAGGTGGCGAGGAGCCGGCCGAGCCGGCCAGCCTGGTCGCCAAGTGGTGGGCCTCGGTCGGGGGACTGCGGGTCGTCCTCGCCGGGCAGCACCTGCACGGCGGGATCGGCGCCGACATCGACTACCCGATCCACCGCTACTTCCTGTGGGGTCGCCAGATCGCCTTCTCCCTCGGCAGCGGCGACGCGATCGCGGCCGAGCTCGGGGACGTACTGCCCACCGCTCCGCGCATCGGCGCGCCCGCCTGACCACCGAGGAGATCCCCATGTCCGAGCCCGTCATCGTCGACGCGATCCGCACCCCGTACGGCCGCCGCGGAGGTGTCCTGTCCGGCCTGCACGCGGTCGACCTGCTCGGCCGAGCCCAGCGCGGGATCCTCGAGCGCACCGGCGTCGACCCCGCCACCGTCGACGAGGTCATCGGCGGCTGCGTCACCCAGGCCGGTGAGCAGTCCGGGAACGTCGTCCGCTTCGCCTGGCTGCACGCGGGTCTCCCCGAGGAGGTCGGCTCGACCACCCTCGACGCCCAGTGTGGCTCGGCCCAGCAGGCCGTCCACCTGGTCGCGGCGCAGATCGCCGCCGGATACATCGACACCGGCATCGCCTGCGGTGTCGAGGCCATGTCGCGGGTGCCCCTGCTCGCCAACCTCGGCGACGGCACGGTCGGCCGGCCCCGACCCGACGACTGGACCATCGACCTACCGGCCCAGTACGAGGCCGCCGACCGGATCGCGGAGCGCCGGGGCCTGACCCGGGAGGACCTCGATGCCTTCGGCCTGGCCTCCCAGCAGCGGGCCCGGCAGGCGTGGGACGCCGGCCGGTTCGCGAACCAGGTCATCGAGGTCAAGCTGCCCGACGGCACCGTCGTGACGCGGGACCAGGGCCTGCGAGACACCAGCCTGGAGGCGCTCGCCGGGCTGAAGACGATCCGAGAGGGCGGCCTGCACACGGCCGGCACCGCCTCGCAGATCTCCGACGGCGCCACCGCTGCGCTGCTGATGTCCGCGACACGTGCCGCTGAGCTCGGGCTGCGTCCCCGCGGCCGGATCGTCGCCCAGACCCTGCTCGGCGCCGAGCCGAAGTACCTCCTCGACGGCCCGGTCCGGGCAGGGGAGCGGCTCCTCCAGCGGACCGGGATGAGCATCAGCGACATCGACCTGTTCGAGGTCAACGAGGCCTTCGCCGCGGTTCCGCTGTCCTTCGCCCGCGTGCACGGCGTCGACCTCGACCGGCTCAACGTCAACGGTGGTGCGATCGCCCTGGGCCACCCGGTCGGCTCGACCGGGGTACGCCTGATCGCGACCGCGCTCGACGAGCTCGAACGGCGCGACCAGCAGTTCGCGATGGTCGCGATCTGTGCCGGTGGTGCCCAGGTGACCGGCGCGATCATCGAGAGGATCTGATCTCGTGACCCTCACGCCGGAGCACACCGACGAGCTCGCCGAGGAGGTCGCCGCCCTCGCGTCGGCCACGCGGCGCCTGATGCTGGCCGCGGCCACCGCCGACCTCGACGTCGACGAGCTCCGCGCCGCCAGGACCCGGATGGACGCGCTCACCGACGAGCTCGGCCGCCGGAGCCGTGCCCGGGTGCTGCGCGCCGACTTCCACGCCCCGGCGCGGGCCCGCGAGGCCGGGCCGGACCGGCCGTTGCCGATCTTCCGGTTCAACCCGCAGGCGCTCCCGTTGGCGCTGCACCTCGACGGCGACACGGCGCGGGCGAGGACGGTCCCGAACGCGCTCTACGAAGGGCCGCCGGACTCGGTGCACGGTGGGTTTCTCGCGCACCTGATGGACTGCATGCTCGGCACGCTGGTGCAGGCCACCGGGCGCCGGGCGGTCACCGCGACCCTCGACATGAGATATCGCGCCCGCACTCCGCTCGACGTCCCCGTCGACCTCGCGGCGCGGATCGTGAAGATCTCGGGTCGCAAGATCGTCGCGGAGTCCTGGGTCGAGGTCGACGGCGAGCGAACCGTCGAGGCCACCGGCCTATTCATCGAGCTCGAGGAGATCCCATGGGCTACGAGCTGACCGGCCTCGACGGCAAGGTCGCGGTCGTCACGGGCGCGGGCAGGATGCGCTCGATCGGTCGCGCCCTGGCCGTCGAGCTCGCCCGGGCCGGCTGCGACGTGGTCGTCACCGGGACCGGGCGGCGTCCCGAGGACCGTCCCGCCGACGAGGTCGCCGCCGAGTGGCGGGACATCGGGTCCGTCGCCGACGAGGTCCGGGCCCTCGGCCGCCGGGCGCTGGCCGTGGTCTGCGACGTCGCAGATCCCGATGACGTACGCCGGCTCCTGGATCTGACGCTCGCCGAGCTCGGTCGGGTGGACGTCGTCGTCAACAACGCCGCGGCTTCACGCGGAGAGGACCGGGTCCCGCTGACCGACCTGTCGATCGAGGCGTTCGACCAGGTGATGGCGGTCAACCTGCGGGGCACCTTCCTGATGATGCGGACCTTCGGGGGACACCTGGTCGCGCAGGGTGACGGCGGCAGCATCATCAACATCTCCTCGATCGGCGGGAAGCTGAGCGGAGCCGGGACCGGCGCCTACTCGGCGTCGAAGGCCGCGGTGCAGTCGCTGACGTCCTCGGCCGCCAAGGAGCTGGGCACGTACGGCGTCCGGGTGAATGCCGTCTGCCCCGGCGTGACCGAGACCGGACGTCTCGACGATCGAGACCCGGAGTCGTGGCGCGCGTACGTCCGCGCCAACCTGCCACTCGGCAGGAGCGGAGAACCCCACGAGGTCGCCGCGGTGGTGGCCTTCCTCGCCAGCGACCAGGCCGCGTGGGTCACCGGGCAGGCGTGGAACGTCGACGGCGGACAGCTGACGGTCAGATGACCGCGTCGCCAGCACTCAGCCAGCACAGATCGAAGGACGAGAGGACACCGAAGCAGCATGAGCACCCGTGACGAGGCCGTCGCCCTGTTGACCGCGCCCGGAGCGCCTCTCGAGATCCGGACGGAGGACGTCCTCGGCGAGCCCATGGACGTCTACGTGAACCGGCAACGGTCGCTGCGTGAGCTCCTGGAGTCGTCGCGAACCCACGGTGATCGGGACTATCTGGTCACGGCAGAGCGGCGGATCGGCTTCGCCGAGCACCACGACCAGGTCGCGGCGCTCGCCCGGGTGCTGCGCGAGGACTACGGCGTCGGCAGAGGCGACCGGGTCGGACTGTGCGCGGCCAACTGCCCCGAGTGGATCGTCGGGTTCTGGGCCGCGGTCTCGCTCGGTGCCGTCGCCGTCGGGATGAACTCGATGTGGGCCCGACCCGAGCTCGCCCACGGCGTCGAGCTCACCGAGCCGAAGGTGCTGATCGTCGACGAGCCGCGGGCGCGACTGGCCGAGGGGCTGGACGTCCCGCTGCTGAGCGTCGAGTCGGACCTGCCGCGCATCGCCGCGGAGCACGCGGGCGCGCCCTTGCCGGAGCTGGACCACGAGATCGACGAGGACGATCCCGCGGTGATCCTGTTCACCAGCGGCACCACCGGTCGGGCGAAGGGCGCCACCCACTCCCACCGCAACGTCATCGCCGCGGTGTGGTTCCACCTGCTCAACGACGCCGTCGCCGCCGAGCTGGGGCTGCCGCAGGCGGACCGCCGGTTCCTGCTGGTCTCGCCCCTGTTCCACATCGCGTCGCTGCACAACCTGGCGGTCGTCCGGCTCGTCGTCGGGGACGTCGCGGTCATCTATCAGGGCAAGTTCGTCATCGAGCAGGTGCTGCGGCTCATCGAGCAGGAGCGGGTCACCAACTGGGGTGCGATGCCGACCATGCTGACCCGCATCATCGAGCTCGGTGACCGGCTTGCGGAGTTCGACCTCTCCTCCCTGCGCAGCCTCTCGGTCGGCAGCGCACCGTCCTCGCCCGGCCTCAAGGAGGCGCTGCGGACCGCGATTCCCCAGGCCGGCCGGTCCCTCGGCACGACGTACGGCCTCACCGAGTCCTGCACCGCCGCGACCCTGGCCTCGGCGGCCGAGCTGGCTGCGGACCCGTCGACGGTGGGACGCCCGGTGCCGACCGTGCAGGTCGAGATCCGCGACACCGACGGCCGTCCGGTGGCGGACGGGATCGAGGGTGAGATCCACCTGCGCGGCGCTCAGATGATGCTCGGCTACTGGAACAACGCCAAGGCGACGGCCGCGTCGACCGCGCCGCACCGGTGGTTCCGCACCGGCGATCTCGGCCATCTCGCCGACGGTCAACTCCACATCGCGAGCCGCCGGTCCGACCTGATCCTGCGCGGCGGCGAGAACATCTACCCGGCCGAGGTCGAGGACCGCATCGTCGCTCACCCGGCGGTGCGTGAGTGCATCGTGATGGGTGTCCCCGACCCCGACTACGGCCAGGCGGTCGCTGCGGTCGTGGTGCTGCACCCGGGGGAGAGCGTCTCGTCCGAAGACCTGTGCGCTCACACCGCGGCCGGGATCGCACGCTACAAGGTGCCGACCCGCTGGCAGATCACGCTCGACGAGCTGCCCCGCAACGCGACCGGCAAGGTCAACCGCCGCGACGTCCGGCTGACCTGAGCACAGCTGCCCCACCTCGCCCGAGGCAGGGGACCGACGAGAAGGAGTCCGCATGTCCGTACGTCTGATCGGGCGCAGCGCCGCTGTCGCCCTGGTCGCCGTGGCGATCCTCGCCAGTGGCTGCGCGTCCAGCGACGGGAAGAAGCCCGCGAGGGAGGGGCAGGCCCTCGAGGAAGGGATCCGCAACGTCGTCGACGGCGGCGACCCGGTGGACGGCGGCACGCTGACCTACGGCGCCTACACGGAGCCGACGTCGCTCGATCCGACCGTCACCATCGCCGCGGCGACGACCGGCGGCAACGAGATGGCCAACATCTACGACACGCTGGTGACCTTCGACCCGGAGAAGCAGGAGTTCGTGCCGCGGTTGGCCGAGTCCATCGAGCCGGACGCGGACTTCACGACCTGGACGCTCAGACTCCGCGACGACGTGACGTTCTCCGACGGCACCCCGCTCGACGCTGCGGCGGTCGTCTGGAGCCAGCAGCGCTACGGCTCGGCGAAGGCACCCGAGACCGCTCTGTGGGTCGACAACGTCACCTCGGTCACCGCGACCGACGAGCACACCGTGACGTACGAGCTGGCCCGGCCGTGGCCGCTCTTCCCGGGTGTTCTCAGCACCGGCCCCGGCTTGATCGTCGCGAAGTCGTCGGTCCGAGCGGACGGGACGTTCACGCCCGTCGGTGCGGGCCCGTTCACCCTCGGGGCCTGGGAGCCCGGTGAGTCTCTCGAGCTGAAGGCGCGCCAGGACTACTGGGACGGTTCCCCTCACCTGGACACCGTCAAGATGGCGTTCCTCGGTGACCAGCGCACGAGCCTCGACTCGCTGCTGAGCGGCGGCGTCGACTCCGCGCTGATTCGTGACCCCGACCTAGTCGACGAGGTGCTCGAGGAGGACCTGCCGGCGTACGTCAACATGCGTGCCGCCGGCAACGTGGCCATCATCAACGCGTCCGAAGGAGCGGCCGGCCACGACCCGCGGGTCCGCAAGGCCATCGCCCTGGCCATCGACCCCGCGCTGATCTTCGAGCGGATGTTCGGCGGTTCCGGCATCGCCTCCTCCGACCTGTTCCCCGACTACTCGGTGTGGCACACCGACGTCGCCGGTCTCCAGCCCGATCGTGCCGAGGCGACCAGGCTCGTCGAGGAGGCCAAGGCCGACGGCTGGGACGGCGTCATCACCTACGTCGACGGCACCGACCCCGCCTCGCGGGCCTCGATCCAGGCGGTCAAGGCATCGCTCGAGGCGGTCGGGATGACCCTCGACCCCCAGCCGACGCGCACGATCTCCGAGCAGATCACGAAGATCGCGGTCGAGCGTGACTACGACCTCGCCGGCTGGAGCATCAACTTCGTCGAGGCCGACCCCTTCGCCCGGATGTACGCGACCATGCACAGCGGCGGGACGCAGGTCTACGGCATGCACACCAGCCCGGAGATGGACGCTCTGATCGCCTCCTTCCAGGCCGCCACCACGAAGAAGGACCAGCTCGCCGCGATCGCCTCCATCCAGGAGCAGGTCAACGAGGACGTCCCGTTCGTGACCTTCGGTCCGTACTCCGAGCTGAGCGTGTGGAACAAGGACGTGCACGGCATCACGGGTGCGGCGAACTCGATCATCATGCTCGACGACGCCTGGGTCGACTGATCCGGATGACTGCAGGCACGGATGTCCGGGACACCCGCTGGGTGCTCCCGGGCATCCTCCTGGTCACCACCGTCACCGGGGTCGTCGGCAGCCTGGGTACGCCCCTGGTGACCGGGGTCGCCCGGACCGAGGGCGTGTCGCTGGTGACCGCCCAGTGGGCGATCACCTCGACGCTCGTGACCGCGGCGGTGGTGTGCCCGATCGCCGGCCGCCTCGGGGTGGGACGCCGGCGCAGGCCCGTGCTCATCGGCTGCCTGGTTCTCGTGGTGCTCGGCACCGCGCTCGGTGCGCTGCCGCTCGGTTTCGGGCCGCTGCTGTTCGGCCGGATCCTGCAGGGCCTCGCCTTCGCGATCGTGCCCCTGGCCTTCTCGATCGCCCGCAGCGAGCTGCCGGAGCCTCGGGTCAGAGGCGCGGTGGCAGCGATCTCGGTCGCGAACGTGACCGCCGCCGGCCTCGGCTTCCCGGTGACCGCGTTCATCGCGACGTTCGCGGGCACCAAGGGGGCCTTCGGGTGGGCGTGCGGCCTGTCGGTCGCGGCGCTCGTCGTCGCGCTCATGGTCGTTCCGGACAGCGACGAGGACGCGCCGCGTGGCGTCGACTGGGGTGGTGCGCTGCTGCTGAGCGCCGCGACCGCGGCCGTGCTGTTCGCGGTGACGCAGGCGAAGACATGGGGGATCATGTCCCCGCTGACGCTCGGGCTGCTCCTGGCCGGCATCGCCTGCTACGCGGCCTGTGGCTGGTGGCTGCTCCGGGTCGAGCGCCCGCTGGTCGACCTGCGCGTGGCGGTCCGCCCCGGCGTACTGGTCGCGAACGTCTGCGGTCTGCTGGCCGCGCTCGGCATGTTCCTGCTGCTCTCGCTGGCGATGATCCTCGTGCAGACCACCGAGGAGCACGGCTACGGACTCGGACGCTCGGTCGCCGTCGCGGGCCTCATGCTGGCCCCGTACGCCGTCACGAGCGTCCTGGGATCGCGGATCGCGCTGTGGGCCAGCCGGTTCGTGACCCCCGACCGGCTGCTGGCCGGCGGCTGCGCCCTGTTCACCGCGGCCTGCCTGGCACTGGCCGTGGGTCACGACTCGCTGCTGAAGGTCACGCTCGCCGTCGTCATCGGTGGCTTCGGCAGCGGGATGACCTTCAACTCGATGCCCTGGCTGATGGTGCGCTTCGTGCCTGCCGCCGAGACGGGCAGCGCTCTCAGCTTCAACCTGGTCCTCCGGTTCCTCGGGATGTCGGTCGGCAGCGCGCTCGCGCTGGCCGTGCTCGACGTCTTCGCCGAGGAAGGTCGGCAGACGAGCGAGTCCGGGTTCGTCGCCGCGGGCCTGGTCGGTGCGGCCGTGTCGTTGCTCGCGGCGCTGACGTGCCTGGTCCTCGGCCGGACCGCGAGGACCGCACCCGAAAGTCCCGAACGTCCCGAAAGTGTCGACCAGCCGGCGCAGCAGTCGGCCGAGGAGTGAGTGTGATGGAGACCTTCGCCCAGATCGTGGCGAGCCGAGCCGGCGACGATGCACCCGGCCTCTGCTTCGAGGACCAGCAGTGGACCTGGGACCAGGTGCTCCGCGAGGGAGCGGTGCGTGCCGCGGCCCTGCGGAGCGCCGTGCCCGCCCCGGCGGGGCGGCAGGTCCATGTCGGCGTCCTCCTCGAGAACGTGCCCGACTACGTGTTCTGGATCGTCGCGGCCTCTCTTGCCGATGCCGTGGTGGTGGGTCTGAACGCGAGCCGCAGCGCAGCGGAGATCGCCCAGGACGCTCGGCATGCCGACGTCGACCTGATCGTCACCGAGCCCCGGCTGGGGCACTTGGCCGGTGACATCGGCGGCGTGCGGATCCACGACGTCCTCAGCCCCGCCTACGACGACTGGCTGGCGCCACATCGTGGTGCCGAGGTGCCCGCGGAGTCCGCGCTGCCGGATCCCGATCGGCTCGCCATGCTGCTCTTCAGCTCCGGCAGCACCGGTGCGCCGAAGGCGGTGATCGTCAGCCAGGGCCGGCTCGGGCGGCTCACCAGGACGATCACCGACCGGGTCCGGATGCGACGGGACTCCGTGACGTACCTGTGCATGCCGCTCTTCCACGGCAACGCCGTGATGATGAACCTCGCGCCGGCCATCGCCATGGGCGCGACCGTCGCGATGACCAGGAAGTTCTCGGCCAGTGGTTTCGCCGAGGACATCCACCGCTACGGGGCGACGTACGTGAACTATGTCGGTCGCGCGCTCTCCTACGTCCTGACCCGGCCGGAGGGTCCGCCGGATCGGGCCGGCACCCTCGAGCTCGCCTTCGGCACGGAGGCCTCCGAGACCGATGTCCGTCTGTTCGGCGAGCGGTTCGGGTGCGAGGTGATGGAGGGGTACGGCCTCAGCGAAGGCGTCTTCCGGATCAACCGGACGCCCGACACCCCGGTCGGCTCGCTCGGTCTCCCCGCCGGCGGTGTGGACGTGCGTGTCCTGGACGAGGCCACGGGCGAGGAATGCCCCCGCGCCCGCTTCGACTCCGGAGGGCGGCTGGTCGACGCCGCCGCGGTCGGCCAGATGGTGGCCGTCGGGGCGGCGCCCACCTTCGAGGGCTACTACAAGAACGCCGGCGCGATGGCCGACCGGGTCCGCGGCGACGACTTCTGGTCCGGCGACCTCGCCTACCGAGACGTTGCGGGCTACTTCTACTTCGCCGGCCGATCCTCGGACTGGTTGCGGGTCGACAGCGAGAACTTCTCCGCCGCGCCCGTCGAGCGCGTCATCCAGCGCCTGTCCTGGGTGGCCGCCGCCCCCGTGTACGCCGTCCCCGACCCGCGCACCGGCGACAACGTGATGGTGGCCCTCGAGCTGGAGCCGTCCGTTTCCTTCGATCCGGCTGCGTTCGGGGAGTTCCTTGCGGCACAGCCGGACTTCGGTGCCAAGTGGTGGCCGACGTACGTCCGCGTGGTCGACCGGATGCCGCTCACCGGCAGCGGCAAGATCGACAAGGCCCCGCTGCGCCGGGCGGCGTGGAGGACGCCGGATCAGGTCTGGATGCGCGTCGGCAGGACAGCGGAGTACCGGCTCCTCGACGCCGAGGGCCGGGACCGGATCGAGGCGGAGACGGCCGAGCACAGGGGCGCGTCGCCGCTGTCGACCCACTGAGCGGGAACGTCGGTCGTGGGTCGATCGCACGGTTTCTAGTGTGACGGCGAACACAGGTCGTTCGGGGGCCTGCAGGCACCGCACGTTCCGATGCACGAGACCAACTGGAGTGAACAGTGAAGACACCCATCTCGATGCGCACGCGTCTGGCCGCGACCCTGTGCGTACTCGCAGTGGCCGCGACAGGCTGCGGCAGCGGCAGCAACGATGGCTCCGCGACGGCCAGGAAGGTTGCGCCGGAGGAGATCTACCGCGACGGCCTCATCAACGTGGAGAAGGACTCGGGTGAGCCCACGAAGGGTGGGACCCTGCGCGTCGCGGAGTACTCCGAGGCCGCCGTCCTCGACCCGACCAAGACCTATCCCACCGGATCGACCGGCCTCAACGTGATGGCCTCGATCTACGACACCCTGATGCGCTACGACCCCGAGACGACGGAGTACGAGCCGCAGCTCGCCGAGTCGCTCTCGACCGACGACTCCACGACCTGGACGCTCGCGCTGCGCGACGGCGTGAAGTTCACCGACGGCACACCCCTCGACGCCGACGCGGTCGTCGCCAGCATCAACCGCTTCATCACCAACCGTGGGCTCCACGGCCAGATCCTGCAGGCGAACCTGAAGTCGATGGTCGCGACCGACGCCTCGACCGTCACCTTCACCTTCACCGCGCCCTGGCCCCGCTTCCCGGCCCTCCTCGCGGCCGGTCCCGGCCTGATCCTGGCGCCTGCTGCGTACGCGGACGAGAAGGCGTTCAAGCCGATCGGCGCCGGTCCGTTCGTCCTCGAGAGCCAGTCGCCCGGCGAGAAGACCGTCGTGAAGGCCAACGAGGACTACTTCGACGGACGCCCGAACCTCGACGGCATCGAGTTCCTCCAGCTGGGCCCGGACCAGGCGAAGCTCGAGTCGCTCCAGGCCGAGGAGGCCGACCTGATCTACGTCTCGCAGGACAAGGTCATCACTCAGCTGGTCGACGACGGCGTGAGCGGCAACATGAGCGGGATCAGCGGTGCGCCGGTCCTCAACCTCAACCACCGCGAAGGGACCGCGACCAGCGACCTGCGGGTGCGACAGGCCATCCAGCTGGCCTTCGACGCGAAGAACTACCTCAAGCGGACCACCGGCCAGGAAGACCTCGCCGACCGCGGCCTGATGGCACCGACGTCGATCTGGCGCACGGACGTCGAGCCGGTCGAGACCGACGCCGCGGCCGCCAAGAAGCTGGTCGAGGAGGCGAAGGCCGACGGCTTCGACGGCAAGCTCCGCTATGTGGGCATGGGTGACGCCGACTCGAAGGCCGGGGCCGTGGCGATCAAGGCGATGCTCGACGCGGTCGGCTTCGACGTCCAGCTCGATCTGGTCAGCTCCGTCGCCGACGTGGTGTCGAAGGTCTATGTCGAGGGTGCGTTCGATCTCGCCCGCGCCTCCAACAGCATCCCCGACGCCGACCCGTACAGCGCTCTGGACACCGCGATGAACAGCACGTCGGCCGCGAACCCGGGCCGCTACGCCAATCCGGAGATGGACCGCCTGCTCGGTGAGCTCCGCGGTGTCACCGATCCGGAGGACGGCCTGAAGGTCATGACCGAGATCGAGGAGCTGTGGAAGAAGGATGCCGCGTACGTCAACGTGGGCTTCGGCGGCTTCTTCGAGGCGTGGAACGACAACGTCCACGGCATCACTCCCACCACGCAGACCGCCGTGCTCTTCGACGACGCCTGGGTGGACAACTGACCGGTCCCGACCGACCCTGACAGCCCGGTGTCCCGGACGTGCTGCACGTCCGGGGCACCACCCTTTCCACAGGAGGCATCCGATGAACGACCGCGACACACTGATCGAGCGACTCGCGGAGATCGCCGCCGCCATCGACACTCGCGACTGGGACACGATCCGCGGTGCCGTCACCGATGACGCGCACGGCTACGGCGTCGACGGTGGCCCGGAGGCCATCGTCGCCAGGATGCAGGCCCACCTCGGCGGCGTAGGCGCGACCCAGCACCTGCTCGGCAACCATCGGGTGCAGGTCGACGGGGATCGTGCTCGCACGCTCACCTATGCCCGCGTCTACCACGTGGGGGCGGGGCCGAAGGAAGGCTCCTTCTACGAGTGCCTGGGAGAGTACGACGACCGCTGGTCCCGCACCGATCGTGGCTGGCTGATCAGCCGGCGGACGTTCACGATCAGGATCGGGCTCGGCGACTTCGCCGTGCTGCGCCCGGCCGACTGACCGGGCGGCGGGGCGGCGTCAGCTGGCAGGGTCGGGCGGGAGCTGCCCGAGCGCGCCGGTCCGGAGCAGCAGCGGTGCGAGCTCGTTGCCGTCGAGGATCCGGCCGACTCGAGCGGTCGCGCGCCAGCCCTCTTCCGTACGCCGCAGCTGCCAGTGGTTGGCGGTCGCCCGGTTGATCCTGAAGGCACCGTCCTCGTGCAGCACCATCAGTGAGTGGCTCACGGCGACGGCCGTGTCGCCGTCGACGTGGACCGACACCGGTCCGTTGAAGTGGGCGCAGCCGCGCGCGATGTAGCCCTGGTGAGCTGCGGACTCGACCATCGCGAAGATCTGGTCGCGACCGGTCATCGAGATCACGTCGTTGTCGTAGACGCCGTCCTCCGTCCAGATCGCGGCCAGCTCCGCGGAGCTGCCCGAGTCGGCCAGCGCCCCGTACGTCGTGAGCAGCTGCACGATCTCGCGTTCGTCCTCCAGGGACGCCAGGCGGCGCTCGAGCAGGGCGAGGCGGTCTTCCATCGTGGTCTCCTGAAGAGTCATGAGATCTCCTCGGCCAGCACGGCCAGGGTCTCCAGCTGGTCGCAGTAGTGGTCCACCGAGGTGGCCTCCACTGCGGTGGTGACGAGCGTGGCGCCGGCGGCCCGGAGTCTGGCCAGTCGGCGGGCCGTACCTTCGGCGTCGCCGATCGGATCGACCATGCGGCCGGGCGAGAGGATCACCTCGAACCCGTCGGGGAGATCGCGGGCGCTCAGCATGGTGCGAAGGTCGTCGGCGCCGATCCCGAACGGGACCCAGCCGTCGCCGAGCTCGACGGCGCGGCGCAGGCTGCGGGCCGTACGTCCGCCGATGAGGAGCGGCACCCGCTCCTGGAGGGCGGACGGCTCCACGACGAGATCGTCGAACTCGTAATGGCTGCCGTGGTAGGCCGGCTCGCGGTGGCCGAGGCTCGCGCGCAGCGCGGCCAGCGCGTCGTCGGCACGCTCGCCTCGGCCGGCGAAGGGCCGGTCGAGGAGCGCGAACTCCTCCTCGAGGGAACCCACGCCGAGCCCGAGGAGGAGCCGGCCGTTGCTGACGAGGTCGAGGGTGCCGTAGCGCTTGGCGATCTCCAAGGGGTGGTGGTAGCCGATGACCAGCACCTGGGTCATCAGCCGCAGGTGCTCGGTGACCGCGGCGAGATAGCCGAAGGTCGCCAGCGGATCCCAGTAGGTGCCGCCTCGCTGGCTAGCGGCCTCTCGAGGGACGGCTACGTGCTCGCTGCACGTCATGTGGTGGAACCCGAGCCGGTCCGCGGTGCGGGCGACCTGCGCGAGCTCGGCGATTCCCGCCTTCGCCTCCCACGCCGCGTGGGCGCCGGGATTGGCGGTGACGATCGGGCTGACGATGCCGAGCTTCACGGTGGCTCCTCCTGCGGGTAGGTCACTCGATCCGGCCGAGTCAAGCACCCGTACGGGCCGCGGAGACCCCGTCATCCCGCTGAGCGGTTCGCTGGTGTCTCCGGGTGTCAAGAGTCTTGGCAGCGGCCGAGCCGTTTGCTACGGTGCGATCAGAAAACAAGAATTCATTTCAGTTTTGGGGAAATGGGGTCACCATGAGCGCACAAGCGGTCGAGCCGGACAACCGCACCCGACGGGACCTCCCGCCGTCGATGGTCGAGCGGGTGTCGCTGATTCTGGATGCCTTCGAGACGCCGGGGATCCGTCATACCCCCGAACAGGTCTCGCGGATCACTCACCTCCCTCGCACCACCGTCCACCGGATCCTGGATCAGCTGGTCCGGCTCGAGTGGCTCACGCAGACGCCGTTCGGGTTCGGCCTCGGTCCGCGTTCCCTCGGCCTCGGCGGTGGCGGGCGGGCCGACACCGAGCTGAGGAGCGTGACCGCCCCGCACCTCCACGAGATCCAGGTGACGACCGGTCTGGTCGCCCACCTCGCCGTGCTCGACGGGGCCGAGGTCCGTTACCTCGACAAGATCGGCGGCCGGTTCGCGGTCAAGGTGCCCTCGACGGTGGGTGGTCGGGTGGCTGCTCACGCCACGGCCCTCGGCAAGGCGATCCTCGCCTGGCTGCCCGCGGAGCGGGTCGATGACCTGGTCGCGCCGGCGCTCTCACCGTTGACCCCCGCGACCATCGGCGACCTCGCCCGCCTCCACCAGGAGCTGCACCTGGTCCGGTCGCGACGCGGCGTCGCCTTCGAGCGCGGCGAAGCACACCCCGACATCGCCTGTGTGGCCGCGGCGATCCGTGGCCCGGAGGGGCCGGTGGGTGCGATCTCTCTCGTCGGTGACCTGCGCGCGCCCGTCGAGCGGGTCGCGCCGCTCGTCCTCCAGGCGGCCCAACGTGCGTCGCAGGAGCTCTTCCCGCAGTTCCGGGAGCGTACGGATCTGCGCCAACCCTCGCCCGCTGCCTGATCGGTCGTCAGGTCGCCGAAGGCCCCGGCCCGAGCTTCTCGGGCCGGGGTCTTCCGGTGCTCACTCCCGGGTGCTCACCCCCAGTGCTCGCCCCAGCCCCACAGGTCGGGCGCGACGTGCTCGTGCTGGTCCTCCACACCGAACTTCCCACGGAAGAACAGCATCGGGTTCTCCCGGTGGGGCGTCTCGAGCCCGGTCACCCGGCCGATGACGACGTCGTGGTCGCCGGCGACGTGCACGGTCTCGACCGTCGCGTGCACGCGCATCAGGACGCCGGGCAGGCTCGGGGTGCCGAGCGCCGAGGGCTCCCAGGCCAGGTCCTCGAACTTCCTCCCGCGGCTCGAACCGAACCGCTGGCACAGGTCGGTCTGGTCCTCGCCGAGGACGTTGACGGTGAAGCGCCCGGATCGCTGGATCCGGGGCCAGGCTCGACCGCGGTGGTCGGCGCAGAACAGGACGAGCGGGGGATCGAGCGAGACCGACGCGAAGGACTGGCAGGCGAAGCCGACCGGCTCGCCGTCCTCGATGCCGGTCACGACCGTCACACCCGTGGCGAAACCACCCATGGCGGCCCGCATCTCGAGAGGGGACGGGGCGGTGCCCACGGCCCCGCCCCCGTACGCCACGTCAGTCGTCATCTGCTCGCCTCCTGGTGCGTCGGTGGTCATGATCGGACGCTAGGCCGTCGAGGTGCCGGGCATGGGGCGATGTCCCGCTGAGTGACCGGGTGAGGACGGCACTTCCGGTCACCGGGAAAGCGTCCCGTGCGTGGAGGCGGCGGGTCCTAGCGTGAGGGACGTGACAGACCTGACCCATGACTCCACCCGCCGCGAGCTCGTCACCGACGCCGGCGTACTCCGCTATCACGAGGCCGGCGACGGCCCGCCGCTGCTGATGCTGCACGGGTCAGGACCCGGGGTGACCGGGTGGCGCAACTTCGGCGACAACCTCCCCGCCTTCGCCCCGCACTTCCGGTGCCTGGTCCTCGAGCTGCCGGGCTTCGGGGTCAGCGACACCACCGACCAGCACCCGATGATGGCGGCGCTGCCCGCCGTGCAGCGCTTCCTCGACGGGCTCGGCCTCGACCGGGTCGACGTCATCGGCAACTCGATGGGCGGTGGCATCGCGACCCGGCTCGCGATCAGCCGGCCCGACCAGGTGCGGCGGCTGGTCACGGTCGGCGGTATCGGCCGCAACATCTTCAGCCCCGCACCTGGCGAGGGCATCAACCTGCTCGTCGAGTTCGTCGAGAACCCGAACCGCGAGAACCTCGTCGCCTGGCTGCGCTCGATGGTCTACGACCAGTCGATGGTCACCGAGGACCTGATCGAGCAGCGCTGGGCGCAGGCCACGGACCCCGACACCCTGGAGGTCGCGCGCCGGATGTACGGCCGCGCCGCGATCGCCGCGGCCTTCGCCGGCGCCGGCAGCTCCGCGCAGGCGACGCCCGGCTGGGCCCAGTTCGACCAGATCAAGGCGCGCACCCTGCTCACTTGGGGCCGCGACGACCGGGTCAGCCCGCTCGACATGATGCTCATCCCGATGCGCACGATCCCCGAGGCCGAGGTGCACGTGTTCCCCAACTGCGGGCACTGGGCGATGATCGAGCAGAAGCGCGCCTGGGAGCGGACCGTCCTCGCCTTCCTCACCGAGCAGGACGAGGAGGGGGCGCGATGAGCGGGTGGAACGACGAGTTCGACCTCGTCGTCGTGGGCAGCGGTGGCGGCGGGATGACGGCGGCGCTGGCCGCGGTCGACGCCGGCCTGTCCGTCGTCGTCATCGAGAAGGGCCAGAAGTTCGGTGGCAGCACCGGCATCTCCGGGGGCGGGATCTGGGTGCCCAACAACCCGACCCTGCGCAAGGCCGGCCACGACGACTCCCGCGCCTCGGTGCTGGACTACCTCACCACCATCACGGAGGGCAACGTGCCGGCCGCTCGCCTGGAGGCGTACGTCGACCACGGCCCGGCCGCGATGGAGCTCCTGGAGCGTTCGACGTGGGTGAGGTTCGACTGGACCAAGGGCTACGCCGACTACCACCCGGAGTTCGCCGGCGGCCGCCCCCAGGGCCGGTCGATCGAGGCCAAGCCGTTCGACACCCGCAAGCTCGGTGCGGACGAGGCGTTCCAGCGGCCCAACAACATGAAGGGCCCGCTGGGCCTGTGGGTCACCGCGAAGGACTACCACGACCTCGCGATGGTCAAGCGGACCTGGCAGGGACGCCGCGCCTCGCTGCGCGCCGCCTGGCGGGTCAGCTCGAACGCGGTTCGCCGCCGCCACATGGCCACCGGTGGCAGGGCGCTCGTGGCACGCCTGCGGATGGCGCTCAAGGACGCCGGCATCCCGCTGTGGCTGCAGACCACGATGACCTCGCTGGTCGTCGAGGACGGCCGCGTCGCCGGCATCGTCGCGACCCGCGACGGCGCCGAGGTCCGGATCCGCGGTCGCAAGGGCGTACTGCTCGCCGCCGGAGGCTTCGACCACAACGCGGCGATGCGCGGCGAGCACCTTCCCGAAGGTGCCCGTCCCGATCACAGCCTCGGAGCAGTGGAGAACACCGGTGACGCGATCCTCGCCGGCAGTGCCGTCGGCGGTGCCGTCGACCTGATGGACGACGCCTGGTGGATGCCGTCGGTGACCCACCCCGCCGGCGCCACGATCCCGCTCGTCTCCGAGCGCGCGATCCCCGGCCAGGTGATCGTCGGGACCAGCGGCACGCGGTTCACCAACGAGGCCTCTCCCTACGTGAACTTCGTGCACGACCAGCTCGCCAGCGGGAACGAGAAGGCCTGGCTGGTGATGGACTCCCGGGCCCGCTCGCGCTACCCGTTCGCCCAGATCCTGCCGGGAGCGCCCTTCCCGCAGGGTTTCTACGACCAGGGCATCGTGCACCGCGCCGAGACGGTCTCCGACCTGGCGACCGCGATCGGCGTACCTGCCGAGGCTCTCGAAGCGACCGTGACCCGGTTCAACGGCTACGCGAGGGCGGGCATCGACGAGGAGTTCCACCGCGGCGAGAGCGCCCACGACCGCTACTACGGCGACCCCACCCTCCCCAACCCCAATCTCGACCTGATCGACAGGGCGCCCTACTACGCCGTCCGCATCGAGGTCGGCGACCTCGGCACCAAGGGTGGGCTGGTCACCGACGAGCACGGCCAGGTGCTCCGGGAGGACGACTCCGTCGTCGCCGGCCTCTACGCCACGGGCAACTGCGCCGCGTCGGTGATGGGCAACGACTACGCCGGCCCGGGCGCGACGATCGGCCCCTCGATCGTCTTCGGCTACCTGGCCGCGCGCCACGCCGCCGGCCTTTCCGATCACCGGGAGACACCACCCGCCACGACCGTGCCGGGTGCCACCGTGGGATCGACGGACAACGCGTCCAGGACGCAGCAGGAAGAGAGTGCGAGATGAGCAGTGTGCTGGAGAGGATCGAGGCCCGCGCCGAGGAGATCGCCGCGCTGGGCCCCAGCAACGAGAAGCTGGGCCGGCTCGATGACCGAGCCGCGGAGCTGCTGCGCGAGACCGGCGTGATCCGGATGCTGCAGCCCGCCAAGTACGGCGGCGCCGAGGCGCACCCTGCCGAGTTCGCCGAGGCCGTGATGAGGCTCGCGAGCCTCGACGGCTCCACCGGCTGGGTCGCCGGCATCGTCGGCGTACACCCCTGGGAGATGGCGATGTGCGACCCGCGCGTGCAGGAGGAGGTGTGGGGTGAGGACAACGACACCTGGATCGCCTCGCCGTACGCGCCGATGGGCGTCCTCCGCCCGGTCGAGGGAGGCTACGTCTTCAACGGCCGCTGGCAGTTCTCCTCGGGCACCGACCACTGCGACTGGATCTTCCTCGGCGCCTTCCTCGGTGACGAGAACGGCGAGGCGACCGTGCCTCCGCAGGTCCACCACGTCATCCTGCCGCGCTCGGACTACACGATCGTCGAGGACTCCTGGGACGTCGTCGGGCTCCGTGGCACCGGCTCGAAGGACATCATCGTCGAGGACGCCTTCATCCCGGACTACCGCGTCGTCCGGTTCTCCCGGTTCACCGACGGCAGCCAGCCGCGTGACGCCGGGCTGACCAACCCGACCTATCACATCCCGTTCACCACGGCCTTCCCGCTCGGCATCACCTCGGCGGTGATCGGCATCGCCGAGGGCGCGCTCGCCGCGCACCTCGCCTACCAGCGCACCCGGGTCCAGATCACCGGCACCAAGGTGAAGGACGACCCGCATGTGCTGAACGCGATCAGCCAGTCGGCCGCCGAGATCCACGCCTCCCGCGTGACCATGCTCGACAACGCCCGCAGGTTCTATGACAAGGCCGTACGCGGCGAGGAGGTCACGTTCGCCGAACGGGCCGAGTCACGGCGTACCCAGGTCTCCGCCGCCTGGCGCGCGGTCCGGGCGATGGACGAGATCGTCGCCCGGTCCGGTGGGAACGGCATGCGGATGGACAACCCCATCCAGCGGTTCTGGCGTGACGGCCACATGGGCCTCGCGCACGCGATCCACGTCCCCGGCTCGGTCTTCCACGTGCAGTCGCTGACTGCGCTGGACGTCACCCCGCCGCCGGGACCGATGCTCTCGATGATCTGACCCCACCACTGAGGAGAACCAACATGAAGGCGATCCGTGGCCTCGGCTACCTGATCGTGCAGAGCCAGGACCTGCCCCGCTGGCGCGAGCTGACGGTGGACTGCCTGGGGATGCAGGAGACCACCGGCCCGGTGGCCGACGGCCTCTACCTGCGGATGGACGAGCGGTACGCCCGGCTCGTCGTGCTGCCCGGTGACGACGACCGCGTGGTCGCCGTCGGCTGGGAGGTGCGCGACCAGTTCGGCCTCGCCGAGATCGCCGGTGCGCTCGAGGCCGCCGGCGCACCCGTCAAGGAGCTGAGCCAGGAGGAGTGCGACGAGCGCCGGGTCGAGGCGGCCATCCGCTTCGACGACCCCGCCGGTACGCCTGTCGAGGTGTTCTTCGGCCCGGTGCTCGACCACAGCCCGGTCCTCACCGGCCACGGCCAGTCGTTCGTCACCGGCGAGCAGGGGATGGGCCACGTCGTCCTCCCGACCACGGTCGCCGACGAGACGGTCGCCTTCTACACCGAGGTGCTCGGCTTCCTGCCCCGTGGCGCGATCCGGATGGGTGCGGCCCTCCCGCCGCGCCGGGTCCGGTTCATGGGTGTCAACCAGCGTCACCACAGCCTCGCGGTCTGCCCCGCGCCGCACGGCGAGGCGCCCGGCCTGGTCCATCTGATGATGGAGGTCGACAGCCTCGACGCGGTCGGTCGCGCGCTCGACAAGGTCAACAAGGCGGGCTTCTCGCTCTCCTCGACCCTCGGCCGGCACACCAACGACAAGATGGTGTCGTTCTACGTCCGCGCCCCCGGCGGCTGGGACCTCGAGTACGGCTGCGAGGGCATGCTCGTCGACGAGGCCTCCTACACCGCGGAGGAGATCACCGCCGACAGCTACTGGGGCCACGACTGGTCCGGCTCCGAGCCGCTCGCCGCCTTCCTGCCTCCTGCGTGAGCGAAACGACGAGAGCGGCGGGGATC
>NZ_JBHVGB010000051.1:0-32504 GCF_042801335.1 Nocardioides sp. NPDC057577
GCTCCGACCGGAGCGGGCCTGCGGTCGTTCTCAGAGCTCGGGCTGAGGCGGTAACGGCCGCGAGCACAGGTCCGCGGCCTCCTGCTTGCTCATCCCGAAGGCCCGCAGGAGGCGTGCGGTCATCTGGTCGGAGAGGGCTCCGGCGTCCGCGTCCGGCTCGGTCTCGAGCAGCTGGAGCAGGCCGAGGAGTGCTCCGCCGGCGGTCATGAGGGCGAGCTGGAGGTTCTCGATGTCGAACCGCCCGGCGGCGACGCCCGCCTCGATGTCCCGCAGGGCTCTGGGGGCGAGCCCGCGGTCGTGGATGAGCACGCGCATGCCCTCGTTGAGGATGACGCGTACGAACTCGGGCAGCTGCCGCTGGAGGCGTCCGGTCATCCGGAAGCTGACCGCGAAGACCTCGGCCGGATCGTCGTACGCCGCGACGAGGTCCTCGAGCAGGGTGCCGTAGGTCTCGAGGACGCGGGCGACGGCGGCTTCGAAGAGCGCTTCCTTGCTGTCGAAGTGGTTGTAGAAGCTGCCGAAGCCGACGTCGGCGGCGTCGGTGATCTGCTGGATGCTCACGTTCGGGTGGCCGTCGGCGAGGAAGGTCGTCGCGGCCTGGAGGAGTGCGTTCCGGGTGCGTTCCTTGCGCCGATCGATCCGAGACGGCGGCGACGCCGGTTCCGAGGTCATGCCCGGATCGTACCTGATGATCTCATCAGAAACTCTTGACAGATAGAACCATCGATAGTGATGATTTCATCAGTTATCCAACGAAGGGGAACTGATGACGACCGTGAACGACCTCTCCCGGACCGAGCGCACCGTTCGTGTCGGACGGCGCGACATCTTCGTGACCGAGGCCGGGTCAGGGCCCGCCGTGGTGCTGCTCCACGGTGGCGGTGCCGGCGCGACGGGCGCCTCGAACTACGCGCGGAACATCGACGCCCTGGCCCAGCGCTTCCGCGTGATCGTGCCGGACATGCCAGGCTATGGCCGCTCGACGAAGGAGATCGATCACGAGGACCCGTTCGGCGACCTCGCGGCGGCCGTCGGCGGTCTTCTCGACGAGCTCGACATCGAGAGGGCCCACCTCGTCGGGAACTCCTACGGCGGAGCAGCCGCACTGCGCCTGGCGATGGACCGGCCCGACAAGGTCGATCGGCTGATCCTGATGGGGCCCGGCGGCATCGGCACCACGCGGGCCCTGCCGACCAAGGGCCTCAACGCGCTGCTCGACTACTACCGGGGAGAGGGGCCGAGCCGGGAGAAGCTCTCGAGGTTCATCCGCGACTTCCTGGTCTTCGACGGCGCCGCCGTACCCGACGAGTTGATCGAGCTGCGCTACCAGGCCAGCATCCAGCCGGAGGTGGTCGCGAACCCGCCGCTGCGCCGACCATCCGGCCGGTCCGCGCTGCGGACACTGTGGCGGATGGATCTGACCCGCGACCCTCGCCTGGCGCAGGTGCGCGTGAAGACGCTGGTGGTCTGGGGCCAGGACGACAAGGTCAACCGCCCCTCCGGCGCCCGGCTGCTCGCCGCGACCCTGCCGACCTGCGACGTCTACCTGGCGGCCGACACCGGGCACTGGGTCCAGTGGGAGCGGGCCGAGCTGTTCAACGAGCTGGCGACGGCGTACCTCTCATGAGTGTTTTCGGCAAGGTTCAGCTCGGCTATCTGGTGGTCGAGTCGCAGCGCTTCCGGGAGTGGCGGAGCTTCGGATCCGACGCGATCGGCCTGCACGTCGAGGAGCTCGACGCCGACACGATGCGGTTCCGCCTCGACGAGCGCGCGTGCCGTTTCCTGATCCGGCGTGGTCCGGCCGAGGACCTGATGGCCATCGGCTGGCACGTCACCGATCACGAGACGTTCGACCGCATCATCGCCCGGGTGACGGACCGTGGCGTACCGGTCCTCGAGGGCACCCCGGAGGAAGCCGCGCTGCGAGGAGTCGAGCGGCTGTGGCGCTTCCCCGGCCCCAAGGGCATCGTCCAGGAGATCTTCACCGTCGCCCATGAGTCCTCGAGCCCGCTGCGCATGACGACCTCGGCGTTCGTCACCGGCGAGGGCGGCATGGGGCACGTCGCGATCACCTCCCGGGAGCCGCTCGCGATCCACCGCTACTACGACACGGTCTTCGACTCGCGGCTGACCGACTACATCGACGAGAACATCGGCGGGCTGACGCTCAAGATCAGGTTCCTGCGTGTCAACGAGCGCCACCACTCGATCGCGGTCGCCAACGTCCAGGGCCTCAAGATCGAGCCGGTCCGTACGCGCTGCCAGCACGTCAACATCCAGGCCGCGACGCTCGACGACATGGTGAGCGCGTACACCCGAGTCCGCGAGCTCGGCTTCAAGATGGCCTGGTCCATCGGACAGCACACCAACGACCGGGAGTTGTCGTTCTACTGCGTGAGCCCGTCGGGCTTCGAGGTGGAGGTCGGCTGGAACCCGATCGTCATCACGCCCGAGCTCGAGGAAGCGTGGCAGGTCGCCACCCATCAGGGCATCAGCATCTGGGGTCACCACACGGTCGACCCCGGCATCCTCGACAGGCTCGGGCAGCTCCGCCAGGCCGCCGCCCATCTGCGCCATCCCGAGATCACCGTCCCTGCCCTGAGCGGAGCATCTGCATGAACACCTACGACATCGCCGTCGTCGGCCTCGGCCCCACCGGTCTCACCCTTGCCCACCTGCTCGGCCGCCGCGGTCTGTCGGTGCTGGTGCTCGAGCGCGAGCCGGAGTTCTACGGCAACGCCCGCGCCGTCTACACCGACGACGAGGCGCTGCGCGTCTTCCAGACCGCGGAGGTGGCGGACGAGATCCATGCGGACATGAACGTGGACTCGGCGGTGCAGTGGGTGAAGTCCGACGGCACGACCCTGGTCCAGTTCCGCGAGACCCAGCGGCCGCTGTGGTGGCCGGTCGTGAACTTCCTCTACCAGCCCTACCTGGAGACGAAGCTCGAGAAGCTGCTCGACCGCTACCCCGATGTCGACGTACGCCGCGGCCGCGAGGTCCTCGGCTTCACCCAGGACGACGACGGCGTCACCGTCCGGCACGCCGCCGCGACCGGGAGCCGCTACGGCAAGGACGAGAACGTCGTCGACGAAGCCACCGCCGAGACGGTGCGGGTGGCGTACCTGGTCGCGGCCGACGGCGGACGCAGCGTGGTGCGGACCCAGCTCGGGATCGAGATGTCCGGCAAGAGCTACCCCGAGCGCTGGCTCGTGGTCGACCTGGCCGCGAAAGACGGGGCCGACGCCTTCCGCCACCTGCCGTACTTCGACTTCGTGTGCAGCCCGGACATGCCCACTGTCAGCTGCCCGCAGCCCGGCGGCCACCACAGGTTCGAGTTCGCGCTGAAGGACTCCGACGACACGGCGCACTTCGAGTCCGACGAGACCGTACGTCGGCTCATCGGCAGGTACGTCGACCTGGCCGAGGTCGAGGTGAGGCGCCAGCTCGTCTATACGTTCAACGCGGTCACCGCGGACCGCTGGCGCGAGGGCCGGGTGCTCCTCGCGGGCGATGCCGCGCACATGACGCCCCAGTTCATCGGCCAGGGGATGAATGCCGGGGTTCGCGATGCCGACAACCTCTCCTGGAAGCTCGAGGCGATCGTGCGGCACGGCGCGGACCCGGCGATCCTGGACACCTACGAGACCGAGCGGAAGCCGCACGCCAAGGCGATGATCGCGCTCTCGGTCTTCAACAAGTCGCTGGTCTCGCTCAAGCACCCGGTCGGCGCGAAGGCGCGCGATGCCGCGATGTGGACGGCGCTGCGGGTTCCTGGGCTGGGTGGCTGGATCGAGCGGGCCGGCATGAAGCCGAAGCCCCGCTTCGGCCGCGACGCCTATCTCGGCACGCCCCGCGGTCTGCTGGGCGCCGAGGGAACGCTCGCGCCCCAGCCGGTCGTACGCCGCTACGACGGCCGCCCGATCCGCTTCGACGATGCTGTCGGGATCGGCTGGGCCGTGGTCGGCATCGGGGTCGACCCACGAGAGCGGCTCGGTGACGACATCGACACGTGGGAACGGGTGGGAGCGACCTTCACGACGGTGTTCGCCCCCGGCGCGCGTCCGCAGGGCTCGGTGGGCGACGGCCGTCGCCGCGCCGGGCTGGTCGATGTCGAGGACACCACCGGCGAGCTGGGCCGCTGGCTGGGACGTCACCGGATCCGGTCGGGCGACGTGCTCGTCCTGCGCCCGGACAAGTTCGTGTTCGGTGCCGGCCGTGATGCCTCCGCCCTGACCGCGGCCATGCGGCAGCAGCTCGGTCTGGCCGAGGAGCGCGTCCTCGCCCGACCCGTCGAGGTGGTCTGATGGGACGACGCCCCGGCCGGGTCGACGTGCATCACCACGCCGTCCCCACGTTCTATCGCCGTCTCCTCGAGGAGCGCGGCCTGCTTCCCGGGGGAGTGGCCGTACCTGACTGGACGCCGCAGAGGTCGCTGCGCGTGATGGATCGCAACGGCATCGCGACCAGCATCCTGTCCGTCTCCACGCCCGGAGCCTGGCTCGGCGACGACCGGCAGGGCCGCCAGCTGGCGCGCCGGCTCAACGAGTTCTGCGCCGGAGTCGTCGACGACAACCAGCAGCGCTTCGGCTTCTTCGCCACCCTCACGCTGCCCGACGTCGAGGGCGCGATCGCCGAGGCCGAGCATGCTCTCGACGTCCTCGGAGCCGATGGTGTCGTGCTGCTCAGCAACGCCGCCGGCCGCTACGTCTACGACCCCGGGTTCGAGCCGCTCCTCGCCTACCTGCACGAGCGGCGCGCCGTCGTCTTCGTGCACCCCGGAGAGCTGCCGGCGGAGCCGGCGCCGGGCATCCCCTCGTTCACCGCCGACTTCCTGCTCGACACGGTGCGGGCCGCGTCCGGACTGGTCCTCAGCGGCTCTCTGGAGAAGTACGACGGGATCACCTGGATCCTGGCCCATGCGGGCGGCTTCCTGCCGTACATCAGTCATCGGATCCTGCTGACGATGCTCCGCGGCGAGCACAAGCTGTCCCAGGCGAAGGCCCTCGTCGACCGCAGGCGCGAGACGAAGCGCCGCCTCGACCTGCTGCGCCGGTTCTACTTCGACATCGCGCTCTCCTCGAGCCCGACGGCCCTGCCGAGCCTGACGGCGTTCGCCGACCCGACCCGGCTGCTCTACGGCAGCGACTTCCCGTTCGCGCCGTCCGCCGCGGTGCGCTTCATGCGCCAGGAGTACGAGGAGACGGCCCTCGACGCCGACCTCAGGGTCGCCATCGACCGCGGGAACGCCGAGGCGCTGTTCCGCCGGGTCGGGGAGGAGCCGCGATGACCACTCACAACGACCTGCACGCCGAGCCCGGCGCCCTCGCCGGGGAGCACCCCGGACGCGCGGCGAATCCCGTCATCAAGGTCACCGACCTCGCCTGGCTCGAGTTCACCAAACCGGACCTGCGGCGCGCCCAGGTCTTCGCGCACGCCTTCGGGTTCAGCACCGTGTCCCGGACGGAGACGGAGCTGGTCCTGCGCGGCACCGACCCCGGTACGCCGGCCGTGATCGTGCGGAAGGGATCGCGTTCGAGGTTCCTCGGGGCCGCCTTCAAGGCCGCCGACCCCGCGGACCTCCTTCGCCTCGCCGAGGCCACCGGTGCCGGCGTACGTCCCCTGCCCGACCACCTCGGCGGGATGACGACCGATCTGGTCGACCCGAGTGGGGTGCGCGTCCGGGTGGTCTCGGGGACCCACCCCCTCCCGGCGTCGCAACCGCAGGTGCCGCTGACGGTGAACGCCGGATCGGCGACGCCGCGTACGAACGAGGCACAACGCCCGCTCCGCGAGCCCGCACGGGTGCAGCGGCTCGGACACGTCGTGCTGCAGACGACGAGATACCGCGAGACCCTCGACTGGTATCTCGAGCACCTCGGCATGATCGTCAGCGACTTCAAGTTCTACGCCGGGCAACGGGAGCGCGGCCCGGTGATGAGCTTCGTCCGGTGCGACCTCGGCCCGGTCCCGGCGGACCACCACACGCTCGCGATGACGCTCGGGCCCCGGAACCGCTACGTGCACTCGGCGTACCAGGTCAGCGACCTCGATGCGCTCGCCTCCGGCGGGGAGTACCTGCTGGACCGGGGATACGACCGCTCCTGGGGTATCGGGCGCCACGTCGAGGGCAGCCAGATCTTCGACTACTGGCGCGATCCCGACGGCTTCCTCGTCGAGCACTTCACCGACGGCGACCAGTTCGACGCCACGCTCGAGACGGGTTGGTCGGAGATGACCGCGTCCGGGCTCGCCCAGTGGGGGCCGCCCGCTTCCCTCGACTTCCTGGGGGTGTCGCCCCGGCGCCTGGACTCCCTCCGTGAGCTCACCTCCGTCGGCGTCGCCCTCGGCCGGCGCAACGACTTCGACCTCCACCGGCTCCGCGGCCTGCTCGCCGTCGCCCGCACCTGACCCCCCCTCCTACCGAGGAGCTCGCTCATGCCTCTCTCCGTCCTCCGCACCGCCGACGCCTGGTGGGTGAGCACCCCGCGGGGTGCCGCCCGGATCGGCACCGAGGCCACGACCACCGCAGAGCTGCTGTCGTCGCGGAGCGAGATCGTCGCCGCCGCCTCGGCCACCGACACGGTGCCGGTCGAAGAGCTCGACCTGCTGTCCCCGGTCACCACGCCCTGCCGCGTCGTCGCCCAGATGACCAACTTCCGGTCCCATGCGAAGGACGCCGGCATCGACCCGGCGACCGTGCCACTGACGTTCTTCCGGAAGTCCTCGGCCTCGGTCTGCGGCCCTGCGGCGGACATCGTCCGCCCGCCTCATGTGACCCTGCTCGACTACGAGGTGGAGATCGGCCTCGTCATCGGGCGATCGATCGGTGTCGGCACCGAGATCACGCCGGAGAACCATCGCTCGTTCATCGCCGGGCTCGTCGTCACCGACGACGTCTCCGCCCGCGACGTCCAGCTCCCGCAGACCCAGTTCTACGAGGCGAAGTCCTATCCGAGCTTCACCCCGGTCGGCCCCGCGCTCGTGCTGCTCGACGAGGACGAGCTCGCCCGCTTCGACGACCTCCGGCTTCGCCTCTGGGTCGACGGAGAGCTGCGCCAGGACATGCGCGTCGGGGACGACATGATCTACCAGCCGCTCGAGGCGCTCCGGTCCCTCGCCCGCTTCCAGGATCTCGCTCCCGGCGACCTCGTCCTCACCGGTACGCCCGTCGGGACCGCCCTCTCGGCGCCGCCGAAGCCGATCGAGATCGTCGGTTCGCTGCTCCCGACCGCCGTCAAGTGGAGGCTGTTCTTCCGGAGTCAGGCGGGCAACCCGCGCTATCTCCAGGACGGGAACCTCGTCGAGGCGACCGTGTCCACGGACGACGGCAGGCTGGATCTGGGGAGGCAGCGGAACCGGGTGCGGTTCGCTGCCGGATGATTTCCGTGGCTGCCGCGACGGCCTCGTCCTAGGGTGAGCGCATGACCGTGGCTGCCGCTCCCGGACCCCGCTGGCTCGGGGACGTCGGTCAGGTGGCGTTGGCCGGGGCGCTCGCGCTGGTGCTGCTGCCGGTCGGGTGGACCTCGGTGGTCGACGGTGAGGTCGGCACGGCGTGGGAGATCGCGCTCCTGGTGGCGCTCGTGGCTCTTCACGCCGCGGTGGCGACCGCCCGGCGCTGGCCGCTGCCGTCGTTCGCCGTCGGGGCGCTGGCCGAGCTGGTCCTGGTCGCCGCCCCCGACCTGAGCGGGCCGACGGCCGCCGCGGCGGGAAGCGACTACGGACCCGTGCTGCTGCCGAGCAGCCTGTGCTTCTTCGTGCTGCTCTACGCGGTGAGTGCGCAGGACCGGCGCCCCTGGCCAGGGGTCGCGCTCGGCATCGGGCTGGTGGGATGTCTGATCGCCGTCGTACGCCTGTCGGGGTTCGAGGGCACGGGCCTGGAGGGGTGGACGTGGTGGCTGATGGTGGCCACCGCGACGATCGGGGCGACGGTGGCGGCGTGGGCGCTCGGCAGGTTTCGGGCGACCCGGGCGGCCTGGATCGACCAGCTCGCCGACCGGGCCGCCGCCGAGGAGCGGCAGCGCATCGCGCGCGAGATGCACGACGTGGTCGCGCACTCGCTCGCGGTCGTGGTCAGCCACGCCGAGGCCGGCCGGATGGTCGTCGGGCAGCAGCCGGAGCGGGCCTCGGGGATCCTCGACACCATCGCGACCACCGGCCGCGAGGCTCTCGTGGAGATGCGCGGGCTGCTCGGCGTGCTCGGTGGCGAGTCATCTCGACAAGCTCGATACATCGCCTCGACCGAGCCGCAACCGGGGCTGGCCGACGTCGAAGGGCTCGTCGAGCGGATGCGCGAGGCGGGTCTGACGGTCCGGCTCGAGGTGGACGAGCCCGGTCAGGTCGCTCCGGCCGTCGGGCTGACCGCCTACCGGGTCGTGCAGGAGGCGCTCACCAACGTCAGCCGCCACGCAGGCTCAGGAGCCGTCGCGACGGTGTCGGTGACCCGTGCCGGACGCCAGCTGACAGTCGAGGTCAGCGATGACGGAGTGGGCATCCAGCGCCCGCCCGGCCGCGGCCTGCGCGGGATGCGCGAACGGGTGACCGCGGTGGGTGGCACCCTCGAGGCCGGGCCGAGCGACGAGGGCTGGCGCGTGCGCGCCATGATGCCGCTATGAGCGAGATCCCGATCCGCGTCGCGATCGTCGACGACCAGGAGCTGATGCGCTCGGCGCTCCGGATGATGGTGGAGAGCCAGCCCGACCTCGAGCTCGCCGGGGAGGCGGCCGACGGTCACGAGGCGCTCGCGCTGGTGCGTACGAAGCGGGTCGACGTCGTCCTCATGGATCTGCGGATGCCCCGCCTCGACGGGATCCAGGCGACGGCGGCGATCACCGGGGAACAGCCGGACACGCGGGTGGTCGCGCTGACCACGTTCGACCTCGACGACTACGCGTTCCCGGCGATCCGGGCCGGCGCCAGCGGCTTCCTCCTCAAGGACGCCCGGGCCGAAGAGATCGTCGAAGCGATCCGCACCGTTCACGCAGGTCACGCGGTGGTTGCGCCCTCCACCACGCGCCGGCTGCTGGAGCACGTAGCGACCGCACCGGCCGCCGACAACGATCGCGTCGCCGACATCCGCGCCACCCTCACGCCCCGCGAGCTCGACATGCTGCTCGAGCTCGCCACCGGCGACAGCAACGCCGAGATCGCCCGCCGCGTGCACCTCTCCGAGGCGACGGTGAAGACGCATGTCGGCCACGTGCTCGCCAAGCTCGGCCTGCGCGACCGGGTGCAGGCGGTCGTGCTGGCGTACGAGACCGGGCTCGTGGGTCCCCGGAGCTGAGTCTCATCCCAGAGGCTGAGAGGCCCGCGACCTGAGGGCGACGAACCGCCGCCGGGCGCGGACCAGTGTGGAGGCATGACCACACACGCACCCATCAGACTCAGCCCGGTCCGGACGGGCCCGATACCGTCGGGCGCCTACTCGCGCCAGTCCTGGCGCATCCACGAGATCACCCACGACTTCGAGCTCGAGGACGTCTGGGCCCTGCCGGTCCACGGCGGAGCCGACGACTTCCCGCGCTTCGTCGAAGCGGTGCTGGCCGGCGACGACCACGACTTCCCGGCGGCGTACCGCTTCCTCTTCGCGGCCCGGTGGACGCTCGGCCGGCTGCTCGGCACCGACAAGGTCGAGCACGGCCTCGGCCGCCGCGTCGCCTCGCTGCGCGACCGGCTGCCCTCCGATCTCCGGGACCACCCCGCGCCCGAGCGCGACGACAGCCCGTTCCAGCCTCTCTATCTGACGGATCGGGAGTACGCCGCCGAGATCGCCAACCGCACGATGCACGGTGTCCTCCACCTCGGGTGGGTCGATGACGAGAGCGCGCCCGACGGTTTCAGCGCGCAGATGAGCGTGCTGGTGCGGCCCAACGGGCGGTTCGGCGAGGCCTACATGGCCCTCATTAAGCCGTTCCGCCACGCCATCGTCTATCCGGCCCTGCTGCGTACGGTCGGGCAGCGCTGGGACATGGCCAGGAGCGTGGCCTGATGAGCGCCCTGATGGAACGTACGGAACGTACGCAGCAGCGCTTCGTCGTGCTGCGCGCTGCGCCCTGGGTGGCTGGCGTCTGGGCCCTCGTCTTCGGCGCCCTGGCGGGGCTCGCCCTGCTGGGCAGGGCGCCG
The DNA here is from genome assembly GCF_042801335.1 of Nocardioides sp. NPDC057577. Lineage (NCBI taxonomy): Bacteria > Bacillati > Actinomycetota > Actinomycetes > Propionibacteriales > Nocardioidaceae > Nocardioides > Nocardioides sp. NPDC057577. The sequence goes on from NZ_JBHVGB010000051.1 coordinate 10,123, forward strand.
GACCCGTGGGTCCCCGATGCGGCGTCGCCGCTCGGTGCTCTGAGCGGCACCCAGATGTCCTGGGTGATCGCGGTGCTGGCGCTCCTCGCCCTGATCGCCGGGGTCGCAGTCGCGAAGGTGCGGACACCGCGTACGACGAGAGCGACAGGGTGGCTCCTGATCGTTCTCGGGCTCGTCGTCGCCGTGGTCGTCTCCGACGTCCGCGCGCTGATGTTCCTCGGCTATCTGCCTCAAGTCCTGCTCGCGATGTTCGGGCTCGGCCCGGGTGCCGGACAGCTCGAGTGGGGTCTCTTCGTCGACTCCGGTGTGGCTCTGGCGCATGCATTCGGCGGGCTGGCCATGGTCGTCGCCGGTGTCTTCCTGCTCGGGCAGACTGAGCCTGGCGGGCGTCTGGACTGGGGCCGCTGGGCACGCTGGGGGCGTCCTGCGGTGGCGGTCGCGGTCGTCGTACCTCTTCTCTACGCCGTGACCCGGATCGCCTGGGCGCTGGACATCCCGCTCGGGATCAGCCGCGAGATGCTGGAGGACCTCGGCGAGGGGAAGTGGGCCGGCTTCGGGCTCGCGGCCTTCGCCGTGGTCGGGGCGGTTCTGACCTGGGGTTTGGTGGCGCGCTGGGGCGAGGTGTTCTGGAGCTGGGTGCCCCGTATCGGCGGGCGTCCGGTCCCGGTCGCGATGGCCCTCGTGCCAGGGATCCTGGTCGCCGGCACGGTGACGTCGGCCGGGATCTCCTTCTGGCGGATGGCGATCGCGGACGACCTCTGGACGGTCCCCGGAGCCACTTCTGACTGGGGCGCATGGGCGCCGGAGGTGCTCTGGCCGCTCTGGGGCGTCGCGCTCGCCGTCGCCTGCCTCGCCTACCTGGGGCGGCGCACCGCGGCGCACGGATGACGTAAAGATCCCGCTTGACCTGGAGTCACCCCAGGTCAAGCGGGATCAGTGGTTCAGCCGGTGACCGCGAGCTCGCCGAGCTCGGACCACTCCTGTCCCGGGACGTTGGTGTTGACGATCCGCGGCGTCTCGGCGAGATGGCGCGGAAGGTCGGCCTGGGCCTGCTTGAAGTGGGCCGAGGTCACATGGGCCGCCCCGGCCTCGTCGTCGGCGAAGGCCTCGAGCAGGACGTACTCGTTCGGGTCGTCGAGGCTGCGGGCCCAGTCGTACCAGAGGTTGCCGGGCTCGGCCCGGGTGGCCTCGGTGAACGGGCCGGAGATGGCCGGCCAGTCCTCGGCGTACTCCGGCTTGATGCGGAAACGGGCGGCGATGAAGATCATCGGGTGCTCCTCGGTGTGGCGGGGATCGGTTGTGCGGGTCGTTCGACCGCGGCCTGGATCCGCCGCCCGGCTATGTCCGAGAGCCACCCGAGGCCGGCCCCGACCACCAGCGCGACGAGCGTGCCGCCGAGGTCGAACGAGGTGCCGAACAGCACCGCGGTCCCGGCGAAGGCACCGGGGATGAAGGACAGCAGATCCACGGCCGCCTGCAGGCAGAGGATGAACGCGACGACCGTGACCGCCAGGGCCACCGCGCCGGGGAAGGTGGCGTACGTCAGGACCAGGCTCGCGCCGTAGCCCCACAGTGCGCCGGCGAGGTTGGCCGCGAGACCTTTCAGGAAGCCTTCGCGGCCGCCTCCCGCGGCGAAGTAGCAGGCCCAGGCCACGAACCCGACCCAGGTGATGAGCGCGAGCTCGATGCTCACCTGGGTCCAGATGCCCGCGAGCACTCCGACCGAGATGCCGATTCCGAGGAGCTTCTTCATGTCGTCGCCTCCTCAGGGAACCAGGATCGCGCGGCCGCGGACCCGGCCGGCGTCGAGGTCGGAGATGGCGGTCTGGAAGTCGTCGAGGGCGTACTTCTGCGTGTGCAGCGTGACGGCCCCGCGGGCGGCGAGCGCCATCAGGTCGCACAGGTCGTTGTAGGAACCCACCAGGTTGCCGATGAAGTTGATCTCGGCCGAGATGATGTCGATGGTCGGCACGTCGATGTTCTCGCCGTAGCCGACGACGTGGTAGTCGCCCGCCTGGCGAAGCATCCGGACCCCTTCGGCGGTCGCACCGCCCTCGCCGACGAAGTCGACGAGGACCTCGGCGCCGTGGCCGCCGGTCAGCTCCAGCACCTGGTCGACCTGGGTCCCGTCGGCGACAACGCCGTGATCAGCTCCGATCGACAGGGCCAGCTTCACGGCTTCCGGGTTGCGGTCGACGACGATGAGCTCGGCAGGACTGAGCGCCTTGAGGACCTGGATGCCGATGTGCCCGAGCCCGCCGGCGCCGATGACCACACACCGGTCGCGCGGGGTCAGCCGCCGGGCGGCCTTCGCCGCCGCGTGGTAGGCGGTCAGGCCGGCGTCGGCCAGGGCGGCCACGTCGGCCGGCTCCAGGGAGTCGTCGATCTTCACCACCGAGCGCGCGGAGGTCTTCAGGTACTCCGCGTAGCCGCCGTCGGTGTCGATGCCGGGGAACTGGTTGAGCTCGCAGTGCACGTCGTCGCCCGAGCGGCAGGCCCGGCACAGCCCGCAGGTGATCAGCGGGTGCAGGATCACCTTGTCGCCCTCGGCGACGTGGGTGACGGCGTCACCGACCGCGTGCACCCACCCGGCGTTCTCGTGGCCGATCGTGTAGGGCAGCGCGACGCCGGACTTCTCCTCCCACTGCCCCTCCAGGATGTGCAGGTCGGTGCGGCACACCCCGGCGCCGCCGATCCTGACGACGACGTCGAACGGTCCGGTCGGCTCGGGGACCGGGACCTCGGTCATCGCCAGCGGCTGGTGGTAGCCGACCACCTGGACGGCTCGCATGGTGCTCATGATGATGCTCCTTCTCGGTGCAGGTCGGTCAGAGGTACGAAGGCGGGCGAGGTGACCTCCTCGCCGTAGCGCGTCGCCAGCAGGCCCCGGCAGAAGTGCGCGTTCCCGTCGATCGAGATCCGGGTCGAACGCGCCCTCCGCAGCGCCAGCGGGATGTCGCCGGGTCGCTCGTCGTCGTGGTCGACCAGGACGTACGCCTCCGGCAGGTCGGGCAGCCCGAGGACCGCTCGCCGGCGCCGGAGCGAGGCGGTGAAGTCGTCGTCGGGCAGGTCCTCGAGACGGACCTCGCCCACGGCGTCCTCGGCCAGGTCCGGCTGCCCCCTCAACAGCCGGGTCAGGCAACGCTCGAGGGCCGCCGTGTGGGCCTTGCGGTGGAACGTGGTCCGCAGCTCGTCCAGGGACGACTCGGCCTCGTGGCGGAAGGTGCCGAGATATCCGGCATCGGCTGCCAGGCCGGCGTTGATCAGGTCGGAGTCATGGTGGTCGTCGAGCTCGACGACCACCTGGTCGGTCCACGGCAGCGCGGTCAGCGCGTCCTTGGCGTCGCTCGCCATCAGGTAGGCGAAGTTGGGCGAGCAGAACGACGTCGGCAGCCGCAGGTGGACCTCGACCCGGACAGGTGCGGTCGAGGAGACGGTCAGGGACCGGACGAAGCCGAGATCGGTGATGGGCTCGTCGAGCTCGGGGTCGACGACGGCGTGGAGCGCGGCGTACGCCTGGGTGGCGCGGGTGCTCTCCTGGGTCAGCAGCGACATCTCACACCGCCGCGAGGTCGGCCCGCTCGGGCTCACGGGGTCCGGTCGCGGTCTCGTCCGCCTCGGGCAGCCGAAGCTCGGCGGGCACCTCGAGGTCGTACATCTTCGCGGCGTTGAGGCCGAGGATCTTCTTCTTCTGCGCGACGGTGAGCGGGGCGTACTCGGTCATGTCCTCCGGGATCTGGAAGTCGACGAACCGCTCGATCAGCCACTTCGGCGTCCAGATCGCGTAGTCGGAGGAGAACTGGATCCGGTCCTCGCCGATCCAGTAGACGAGCTCGCCGAGGATCTGGGCGAAGTAGCGCGGCCGGGTGTGGATGAACGGCATCGCGACCGCCAGCCCGCCGTGGACGTTGGGCTCCTGGGTGGCGATCCAGCAGAAGTCCTCCAGCCGTGGCAGGCCGACGTGCTCGACGATGAAGTTGAGGTCGGTGAAGTCGCTGGCGACGTGGTCGATGTCGGCGACGTCGAACGCGTCGCGGTCGAGCGGCCGGATCGTCGGGCCCTTGTGGATGTGGATGTTGGTGATCCCGAGCTCGCGGCAGGCCTCGAAGTAGCGGTACGCCCACGGGTCGGTCAGCTTCCAGCCGCGCGACTCCCCGTGCCACTCGGCGGTGTAGAGCTTGACGCCCTGGAGGCCGAACCGCTCGGCGTCGGCGTGGAGCTGTTCGAGCCCGGCCTCGCCGTTGCGGGGGTCGAAGTTGTGGTTGTACGTCAGCTTGTCGGGGTGCTTCGCCGCCAGCCGTGAGGCTTCCTCGGTCTGCCCGAACCCGTTCGTGTAGAACTCGCCGAGGTGGGCCGGCTGGAAGATCGCGTGGTCGACGTAGCCGACCTCGAACAGGTCGTGCATCAGCCGCTCGCCGCCCTGGTAGAGGTAGTCCTCGTAGGACCAGTGCTCCGCCTCGGGGGAGAGGTTGCGGTGGTAGTCGTAGAAGCAGTCGATGAACTGCTTGCCGTGGATGTTGCGCTGGTTCTCCGGGCGGGCGTCCCAGAGTGCGACGTGGGCGTCGACGATGAAGTACGACTCGTCGTCCTTGGTGTACATGGGGTCTCCGATCTGTGGCTTACGTCACAGGACGCTAGGGCGGCTGCGATCCGCAGATCAGGGGTGCGGCGTCTCAATGTGAGACCTCGACCGTCTCAATCTGAGACGTCTCCCGGCTCTCGCTGCCGCCCGGCGGATGTAACGTCGATCACATGACAGGCCGCCACCCGATCGCGCAGCGCACCGCGGCCGTCGACGCGTCGGCGCTGGCGCCGCGCGTACGTGCCTCCTGGCAGCGCAGCCAGGAGTACGGGGTCTCGGTCGAGGAGGTCGACCCGGTCTTCTCCGGCGCCTACGACCAGGAGTCGCTCTTCTTCCAGTGCGGTCAGGAGGTGCTCGACGACCTCCACCGGACGCTCGTCGGCGAGCCGGTCAGCCTGATGCTCACCGACCCGGGCGGTCTGGTGCTCAACCGGCTCAGCGGCGACCAGCAGCTCCTCCGGGACCTCGACGCCGTCCACCTCGCGCCGGGGTTCAGCTACGCCGAGCGTGCGGCGGGCACCAACGGGCTCGGCCTCGCGCTGGCCGACCGGACGCCGACAGTGGTCCGGGCCGAGGAGCACTACTCGCTCTCGCTGTGCAGCTACACCTGTGCCGCCGCGCCGGTGATCGACCCGATCAGCGGGCGCTTGGAGGGCAGCGTCAACCTGACCACCTGGTCGGAGTCGTCCCACGACCTGCTGCTCGCCCTGGCTCAGTCGGCGGCCAGCAACACCGCCTCGCTCATGCTCGCCCGAGCCCATGGCCGGTTCCCGCGCCCGGCTCCCCGTGGCGAGGTGTTCCGGGTCGAGGCGCCCCGGCTGGAGCCGGGCGCCGGCAGCCTCCGAGACCTCTCGTCCGCCTGGTGCGAGGCGCTGGGGAGCGTGCGCGACGCGCTCCGGGTCGGTCGGCGGGTCGCCGTGGTCGGGGAGCCGGGGGTGGGGCGGACGACCCTGGTCGCCCAGGCGTTCCGTGACCTGCGGCCCCGCGACCGGATCCTGGCGGCCTCCGCCCCGGAGCCCGCCGACGCCGAGGCCTGGCTGTCGCTGTGGACGCCGGAGCTCGCCAAGCAGGACACCGCTGTGGTCGTACGCGACGTGAACATGCTTCCGGCGTGGGTGGCCGAGCGGCTGCACGCCCTCCTCGTCGAGGCGGCGCCCGGGGCGGTCGCCGGAGTGCCGTTCGCGATGACCGCCGAGACCTTCGACGGCATCCCGGCGGCCCTCGCCGATCTCGTCGACACCGTGGTCGAGGTGCCGCCGCTGCGGGAGCGGCCCGAGGACGTACTTCCGTTGGTGCATCAGGTGGGCCTGAGGGTGCGGGGCCGCGAGGTCGCGCTGACCCCGGCCGCGGAGCGGGCGCTGCACGACCACGGCTGGCCGGGCAACGTCGCCGAGCTCGTCCAGGTCGTCCAGCGGGCCGTGAGCGCCGGTGACCAGGTCGATCTGCGCCACCTTCCCGCCGACGTACTCTCCGACACCCGGCGGCCGTTGTCCCGCATCGACGCCTTCGAACGGGGCGAGATCGTCCGCGTCCTGACCCGTCCGGGGATCACCATGCAGGAAGCGGCCGCGGAGCTCGGGATGTCGCGTGCCACCGTCTATCGGAAGGTGCAGCAGTACGGGATCCGGCTCCGGCCGGGGTAGCCCGCGGCGGAGTCGAACTCTTGGCCAAGTCCAGGAAAACTCTCGGTTGAGGCCGGGTCGTCAGGGGTGCTCACCAGGGACCATGGACCCATGCGTATCCGTCCCCCACGCGCCGGTCGCCAGCATGTGAACCATCTGACCGGACAGGGCGGACCCGCTCTGAGCGGTCAGAATCTCGCCGACCGGCTTGTCCAGCAGCACCCGTTCTCCCCTGATGAGGCCTCGAGCATCGTCGCGCAGGTCGCGCGCCTCCTCGCCTCGGGCCATGCCGCGGGGCAGGTGCACGGAGACATCAGACCGGCCACCATCGGGTACGCCCCCGACGGCCGGATCGCTCTCGTCGGTGCGCCCGCGCCCCGCGGCGGGGAGGGCCTGCCGTACATGTCCTCCGAACAGATCGACCGCAAGCGGATCGGACCGGCGAGCGACATCTACTCCCTCGGTGCCGTGTTCTTCGAGCTGCTCGCCGGCCGCCCGCCGTACGCAGGGCTCGAGCCCGAGCGGGTCGGCACACTGGTGACCGTTCCCGGCCACCTCGATGGCATCACGACCGCCATGCTCGACCCGGACCCGGTCAAGCGTCCCCGGGCCGACGAGGTGGCGACCGTGCTCGAGAGCGGGGTCGCCGCTCCGCCGAAGCGGATCGTGCGTCCGGTCGGCATCAGGGGCCCGCGCCTCTCGCCCACGCTGCTGGGTGTGCTGATGGTCCTCGTCCTGCCGGGACTGGTCTTCGGCGGCTGGGGCACCCTCCGGGCCGGCGACAAGGTGTCGAGCATCGGCAGCGCCGAGCCGCTGGCCAACATCTTACCGACCAGCTTCCAGCTCGCCTTCGACCTCTCGATCGAGCGCGACGCGCTGCGGACCGATGCGGCACTGACCGAGGACTTCCTCCAGATCACCGACCGGTCCATCGAAGCCTGGACCGTGGAGGTCGAGAAGCTGGACACCGCCGGCGATCCGGGGCTGCGGCGGCGTACGGAGAGGTCGGCGGCCGCCCTCGAGCGGCTCTCGGACATCCGTGCGGCCGCCCGGGAGGGGAACCGGTCCGGGAAGCTGGTGGCCGTCGAGCTGTACACGAACGCGGTCAACGGGCTCTTCGACCTCGCCGCCGAGCTGCCGTCGTTCCACGATGACGAGCTGGCGAAGCAGGCCCGGAACCTGGAGCTGATCGGGTCCGTCTCGGAGGTGCTCGGACTCGAGCGGAGGATCATGGCGAACGCCTTGCGCAACGAGCGGATCAGCGACCAGGGCATCGCCGACCTCAGCGCGGCCCAGGACTCCTGGGCGACCCACTCGGAGTCGATCTATCGGCGCGCTGATCCGGCGACGCGGCAGCGGCTCGACAGAATCTCGGGCCGGTCGTTCGAGTTCGGGTCCTACGCGGTCTCGTCCCAGCGTGCCGTCATCCGGGTTCTCAACGCCCGTGACGTCGAGGACGTCGTCAGGCAGCTGGAGGACAGCGACGACAGCAGGCCCGTGGACCAGCTCTGGCTGGCCGATGCGGCCGGCTACGTCGAGGATCTCAAGGAGGTGGTCGTCCACGCCGCCAACCGGCTCGCCGACGACATCGAGCGCGAGCACAGGGACGCCCAGAACCAGACGATCGCCTGGGGAGTCTTCACCGGCATCGTGCTGGCGGTGCTCGCCGCGCTCGGCGTCGCGCTGCTCCGAGCGCGAGGGCGAGCAGTTGATGCGTAAACCGGCAACAATAGCAAAGATCGGCGGACTTCATCGGTGCGTACACGAGACGCACGGGGTGTGAGTCCGACAACATATGCGCATGCGAACGCGCCCCCCGATCGCAGGCCGATACCGCCTGCACCGACTGCTTGGACGCGGCGGGATGGGCGAGGTCTGGCAGGCAGCCGACATCAGGCTCGAACGCTGGGTCGCCGTGAAGGTCGTGGAGACCTCCGCCGACCCCAAGGTGACCGAGCGCTTCCGGCGTGAGGCGCTCTCGACGACGGCGGCCAGCCACCCGGGCACGGTGCAGGTGCACGACGTCGGGGTCGAGCAGACCGAGTACGGCAGCATCGTCTACCTGGTCATGGAGCTGCTGCCGGGCCCGACGCTGGCCGACCGCCTCGAGAAGCAGGGGCGGTTCACCGTCGAGGAGGCGAGCGAGGCGATGGTCCAGGTCGCGCGTACGCTCACCGCGGTCCACTCCTCCGGGATCATCCACCGTGACATCAAGCCGTCCAACCTCGTCTACGACGGTGACGGCCGGATCCGGGTGCTCGACTTCGGCATCGCCCAGCTGGCCAGCCACCAGGCCGAGCGGCTCACCTCGACCCGCCATGTGATGGGGAGCCTGCCCTACATCTCGCCCGAGCAGGCTGCCGACAACGTGGTCGGCCCACCGAGCGACATCTACGCGCTCGGCTGTGTGTACTTCGAGCTGCTCACCGGACGCGCTCCGTACGCCGGCTCCGAGCCGGTCTCGATGATCTACCAGCACGTGACCGCGCCGGTCCCGCACGTCAACGACGTGGTCACCGTGCCGTCCCATGTCGACGAGTTCGTGGCGTCGATGATGGACAAGGACCCCTCCCGGCGGCCCACCGCCGGCGAGGTCGTCGCCTTCGCGCGTCGGCCCGAGGTCGTGCCCGCGGTTCCGGCCGGCAGCCGCGAGCTGCCCGCCGGGCTCAAGCCCCTGGCGCTCCCGTCGGCCGCGTCGTCCTCGGCTTCCTCGGCCCCCTCCGTCTCGCCGGTGACGGCGGTCGCCGGCGTGGTCGAGTCGGCGCTGCGTACGCCTCGGTCCCATGCGGCCCCGAAGCCGAGGTTCCTCCGCAACCGGGTGTTCGGCCTGCTGCTGGTCCCGGTGCTGATCGCCCTGGTCCTCGGTGGGCTGACCTTCACCGACGCGCTCGAGGAGCGGGCCGTCTCCAGTCGCGCGATGACGATCGCCGGAGCGCTCCCGGAGAGCTATGAGCTCGGGATGGACCTCATCTTCGAGCGGGACGCGCTGAGCTCCGACCAGGTCCCGGCCGCGGTCCGGCAGGCCTATCGCCAGGTGACCGACGACTCGATCGAGGCGTGGCACGACGACATCACCAAGGTCGACCTCGCCGACACCCCGAGCCTGCGGGAACGGGTCGAGCGCACCTACACGGTCCTCAAGAGCATCGACGCCTACCGCTCGGACCTCGAGGACGGCGACAAGGCGAGCACGGAGGCGGCGGTCGCCGCCTACACCGACACCGCCTACGAGCTGCTCGACTTCGCGACCGAGATGCCCAACATCCGCAACGAGAACATCTACAAGCAGGTCACCAACCTCAAGTACGTCCGGTCGGCGTCCGAGTCGCTGGGGATCGAGCGCACACTGATGGTGCCGGCGCTGATGACCGGGAGGATCGACGAGGAGTCGATGGACGCGATGAGCGAGGCGCGTACGTCCTGGCAGCTCACCTCGCGCTCGTTCTACGGCGACGCCCCGAAGGCCACCCAGAAGGCGCTGGACAAGATCTCGGACGGCACCTTCGCCGACGGGTCCCGTGGGCTGGTGTCGCAGAACGCGGTCGTCCAGGTCATCAACGACGGCTCGCTCGCGGGCGCGGTCCGAGACCTGGAGTCCCACGCCCCGGGGCGGCCGGCCGCGCAGGTCTGGTCCGAGGACATGACCCGCTTCATCCAGCTCCTCAAGGACACCATCGTGGCGATGACGTTGATCGTCTCCGACGATGTCGGCGAGGAGCACCGCGGCGTCCAGACGAAGGTCGTCCTGAGCGGGGTGCTCGCGGTCGCGGCGCTCCTCGCGGCCCTCGCGCTGCTGGCCGGGATGTTCGTCCTCCGCCCGCTGCGTGGGCGCCGGCGGTCCGTCGACGCTTGAGCGGCGAGCCGTCGGTCAGATCAGGGTGCTCAGGTTCGAGACCAGGTCGTCCCAGCGGCTGTCGACGTCGAAGCCCATCTGGCTCAGCAGCGCCCAGCCGAAGCCGACGACGGCGTAGAGGCTGACCGGGGTCATCACGACCCACTCCCGGACGGAGCCGGCGTCGCCGAGGACCGGGAGGGCGAAGTTGCCGCCCCGGGTCCACATGTTGTCGAACGGCAGCCACTTGTTGCGACGCACCCACTTCGGCGGCTTCGGTGCGATCGGCCAGAACAGCGGGATCCCCATCGTGGTCACGAAGTCGCCGATCAGGTGTACGACGCAGCCGAGGGCCACCGAGAACGGCATCCACCACCACTCCTCGGGCGCGAAGATCGCGATCACCGCCGCCAGCGCCACCGCCGGGATCCACGGCCAGTGGACGCCCTTGCGGGTGAGCTTCAATGCGTCCATCGCGAAGGCGACCAGCAGGACGCACATGATTCCTGGGCCGATCAGGACGCTGCCGAAGTGTTCGGTCTCGAGCGAGAGCTTCCCAGCACCCCAGGCGAGGGCGGTGAAGGCGAGTACGCCGAGGATCGAGTGGGTGCCGTTGCGGTGGCCGCCGGAGACCTGTCCGACGATCTTGGTCAAGCCTTCGGAGACCGGTGGCAGCGAGTGGGCGATCGTGCCGTTGTGGTGGTCGGCGTCCGGAAGCAGCGCGGCGCCGGCGCACACCAGGGTGCCGGTCATCACGCCTATGTCCGAGACGCCCGGATACCACCCGAACGCGATCGGTGCCGACGATGTCACTGCGATCCACGCGGCAGCCCCAGAGGCCGCGTGATGCCCACCCATCATGTGAAGTTGTGTCCCTCTCCAGTGTTCCCCCGCTGAATGACCGCGGACGAACGTACCGGTCCTCGTGCTGCTTCGCGTGCGTCGGGGTGGTGTGTCTGGTGACGAGATTCGAATCACTGTTCGAGGGTTGATCCGAGGCATGAAAGGGGTGCGGCCGGGGCGGCAACTTGAATAGGATGCCCGGTCATGACGACTTCCGGTGCCCACGGCGGTGCCCGCCGTGCGCAGTGGACGTTCGAGACCAGTCGGTGCGCCGCGACGGTGACCCCCGAGGCGATCGAGTTCCGGTTCATGGTCGCTGCGCCCGACGGCTCGCTCAGCGAGATGCTCCTCTCCGTGGGGCGGCACGACATGCCGACTCTGCTCGAGGAGATCGCCTACGAGATGCCCGAGGCGCTGGAATGGATGTCGGCCGCGATCATGACGGTCGCGCGTGACCGGCGTCTGGCCCTGGAGGCCTCGTCGGTTCCGCATCAGCGCGGGGCATAACCTCGGGCCGAGCAAGGTTGTCCCCCTGCACCGCAACTCGATCGAGGAGAGACCTGTGACCACCACGTACGATTTCGAAGCGACCGCCGCGGATGGCAGCCCCGTCTCGCTCGGTGACTACAAGGGCAAGTTGCTGCTGATCGTCAACGTAGCCAGCAAGTGCGGTCTGACGTCGCAGTACGAGGGCCTGGAGGAGCTCTACCGGGCCACCAAGGACTCCGGCGTCGAGGTCATCGGCTTCCCGACCAACCAGTTCCTCGGTCAGGAGCCCGGCACCGACGACGAGATCCAGGAGTTCTGCAAGACGACGTACGACGTGACCTTCCCGGTTCTCTCCAAGGTGGACGTCAACGGCGAGAACGCCGAGCCGCTCTACGACTTCCTGCGTGCCGAGGCGCCGGGCGACTGGGGCCCGCACCTCGGGCAGTTCTACGAGGCGGTCAAGGACCTGACGCCCGCGACCGAGCCCGGTGACATCAAGTGGAACTTCACCAAGTTCCTCATCGGGCGTGAGGGTGAGGTCATCAAGCGCTACGAGCCGCCGGTGGCGCCCGAAGAGATCCAGGCGGACCTCGCCCAGTACCTCTGAGGCATGCCGGACGGCGCTCGATCCCGATGTGTGCGGGGTCGGGCGCCGTTTGGGTTGGATAGTTGGTCAGAAGATAGTTCCATATCGGATGGTTCGTTAAGATCTAGTTCATGACCGGACCGCGTATCGACCTGTTGTTCCTGCTCAACCAGTCCGCTCACGCCTTCGCGGCCCAGGTCGGCGAGGCGCTGGCCGACCTGGAGCTCTCGGTGCGGGAGTACTGCGTGCTGATGAAGGCCGCCGAGGGGGAGTACACCCAGAACGCCGTGGCCGAGATGGCGATGCTCGACAAGACCACGATGGTCACCACCCTCGACAACCTCGAGCGCCGCGGCCTGGCCGAGCGGCGGGTCTCGACCACCGATCGCCGCGCCCGCATCGTCGCGCTCACGCCGGCCGGCGTGAAGGCGCTCGAGGAGGCCTCGAAGGCCTACAACGCGACCGTCGCCAAGGCGCTGGAGGGTCTGGCGCCGAGCGAGGGCGAGGCTTTCATCGAGGCGCTGCAGCACCTGGTCGAGGGGCCGTGGGCGACGCCGTCGCACACGATGACGCTGCGGCGTCGGGCGCCTGCCTCGTCCCGCTAGAGATAGGTTTCAAAATTAATATCCTGAAATAGATTGTTTCATAACAAACAATCTTCTATGGTCGTATCTATGACGACCAAGACAGTCGCGCTCGCGACCCTCGCAGCCACTCAGCTGATGGTGATCCTCGACGGCACGGTCGTGACCGTCGCCCTTCCGGCAATCCGCGACGACCTGGGATTCGGCGACGCCTCGCTGTCCTGGATCGTCAACGGCTTCCTGCTCGCCTTCGCGCTCGTCCTGCTCCCGGCAGGCCGGGCGGGCGACGCGTTCGGCACCCGCCCGGTCTTCCTGGCCGGGCTGAGCATCTTCACGCTCGCCTCGGCATGGTGCGGCCTCGCCTGGGACCCGATCTCCCTGGTCCTCGCGCGATTCGTCCAAGGTCTCGGCGGCGGCATCGCCTCAGCCGTGGTGCTCGGCATGATCGCCGGCCTCTACTCCGAGCCCCGCGAGCGCCTCCGCGCCTTCGCGATGCTCGCCTTCGTCGGCTCGATCGGTGCATCGGTCGGGACGGTCCTGGGTGGCGTACTCACCGACGTCGCGTCCTGGCGCTGGGCCTTCCTGATCAACGTGCCGTTCGGGATCATCGCCCTGATCGTCGCGCTCCGCGCGGTGGAGGGTACGCCGCGGACCGGTGCCAAGGGCGGCCTGCTCCCGCGCGGCCTGTTCGCCCAGCGCAGGTTCGCACTCGCGAACCTGATCCTGCTGACCCTGACCTTCGGTGGGTTCACGTTCCAGTTCGTCACGACGCTCTACCTGCAGGACACTCTCGGGTTCGGAGCACTCTCGACCGGCCTGGCGTTCCTCCCGGTCAGCGTGGTGATCGCCATCGCCAGCCTCGGCTTCAGCGCTACGCTGGCCGAACGGTTCGGGTCCGAGCGCGTCCTGCTTGTCGGCGTGCTCGCCTTCGTCGCCGGCATGGTCTACCTCGTCCGTCTCCCCGGAGAAGGCGGCTTCCCCCTGGACGTCCTCCCCGGCGCGGTGGTGATGGGCCTCGGCTTCGGCCTCGCGATGCCGCAGGTGACGGCGTTGGCGATGGGTGCGCTGGCGCCGGAGCACGCCGGGATCGGGTCCGGCCTGACCACGACCACCCAGCAGGTGGGCGGATTCCTCGGCACCCTGATCGCGGCCGGCCTGGTCACGACCGAGGGCTACGGCGCCGCCTACGCCTCGGCCGCGGTCGCCTTGGCCGCGGGAGCCGCGATCGCGGTGTACCTGCTCGTGGACGCGGCACGCGCCCGGGACCCGAAGGTCGCCGAGCGCGTGCCGGACGAAGCCGCCAGCCTCTAACGGCTCGCCCCCGGGGCTGATCCCTCGGCGCTACCTCCGGACCGGGAGGACCAGCGTCGAGGGGTTCGTCGTCGTGTGGTGGACAGTGACCACGCCCGCGACGCCGCGGACCAGCTGCTTCACGTTGGGCAGCAGGTGAGGGACGTCGTAGGAGTGCACGGTGACCCGGAGGCGGTGGCCCTTCTCGATCACCGCGCCGGTCGGGAAGACCTCGACGGGAACCCGATAGATCTGGCCCGGCCGGACCGCCTGCTCGGTCGAACGGGTGAAGGGATGCCATGGCTGGACGACCTGACCGTTCAGCGTCCGCGCCTTCGACGCCGTGACGGCACGGTGGCGCAGGGTCTGCCAGCCGCCGGTGATGCGGTCGACGGACCCGTCGGGCGCGACATCCTCGACCGAGACCGAGATCAGGCCGTCGGTGCCGGTGGTGGAGACCGACAGATCGGCGTTGAGCGGGCCGGAGAAGGCCAGGTCCGAGGTCGCCGGTGCCGTCTCGTAGGAGGCCCCGAGCACGTCGTTGATCCGGTTGTCGGTCTCGCAGCCGGGGATCGCGAGGGCGCCTGCGGTCCACTGTGCGGTGCTGCGCGAGCACAGCCCCTGCACCGGCAGCGGGAGGATCGTGTCGCCACCGACGGGCTTCAGGGTCGACCCGAGGGCGTACGTCTTCGCGCGGACCTCGCTCCCGAGCCACGACTGCATCGTGCGCCACTTCCCGGACCCGATCTCGTGGTAGGTCACCGGGGCGACGTCGCGGTCGAGGGTGGAGTCGGGCAGACCCTTGAGGTGCGTGTCGAACCACCGCAGCGCCATCTCGTCGAGGCCGTTGATCCCGCTGCCCTCCAGGCCGGCGCCCATCGACGCCTCGGCGTGCGTCCACGGCCCGATGAGCAGCTTGGTGTCCACCCCGTTCCTCTGCATCCGGTCGAAGAGCATCGGGGCGCCGCGCTGGAAGATGTCGTACTGCCCGGCCGTCACGAACGTCGGTACGTCGATCTCGTCGACCACGCTCAACGGTGACCGCTTCGTGTAGAAGGGGCCGTCGTAGCCGGCGTCGGTGCCGAGCAGCGCGCTGGCGAGCATCGGCACCTGGAACCCGAGCGCGCCACTGACGTGCTGCAGCAGCGTGGTCAGGGTCGCTTCCGGGCGGGTCGAGTTGACGGCAGGCGGCACCAGCCCGGCGCCGGTGACCAGCCCGAACCAGAGCGGGATGAAACCGGCGTCGATCTGGCCACCGGAGGCGACGACGTCACGGTAGACGTCGCCGGCGGGCACGATCGGGAACATCGCCTTCAGTCCGCGTGGGTGCTGGGCAGCGGTGAAGAACTGGTTGATCGCCATGTACGACGGGCCCCACAGGCCGAGCTCGCCGTTGCTCCACGTCCGCTTGGACGAGGTCGCCCAATTGGCCACCTCGAGGCCGTCCTTCTGCTCGCGGTCGCCGAACGCGTCCCACTGGCCGGCGGAGGAGCCGGTGCCGCGTACGTCGGACTGGACCCAGACGTAGCCCCGCTCCACGAAGTAGTCACCGCCGCCCCCGGCGACGTTCTTGTTGTAGGGGTTCTGCGTCAGGATCACCGGGAACCGGCCCGGCGCAGCGGTGCCGTCGGCCTTCGCCGGCCGGTGGACGTCGGCACGCAGCACCACTCCGTCGGACATCGTGAGCTGGACGTCCTTCTCGACGACCACGCCGTACGTCGCCGGCCGCGGCTGCCATGCGCTCGACCGCGCCGCGGGCTCCCGAGCGGGCGATCCCAGGGTGTCGACCCCGGATCCGGAGCCGGGCGCCTGCGACGCAGCCACGGCTGGTGGCGCAGCCGGGCCGACGGCTGGGAGGAAGCTCATGACGAGCGCCAGGAACGGGAACAGGATCGAGATGAGTCCGAGGTTCATCGCTCACTCCAAGGTGTGGTCGGGGTCACAGAGTGAAACGATGAATGTAAACGAGAGTTACGCGCCTGAGCCGGTTCGGTGACCGACGGACGTGGTTCGGCCGAGGCGTCGCGTCGGCCAGCGCGCGAGGTCGGCCTCGAGGAGCGCCGGGTCGCGGACAGGCGGGATCTCGTCGAGGATCTCGAGCCGGGCGATCCGCCCGATCCGGAATCCGCGGATCGCCGCGCGCAGTCGGCACCACCCGACGAGGAGCCAGGTGTCGTCGGCGCGGAGGAGCCCCATGGTCTCCACGTCGCGGACGGTGGTCACCGGGTGGTCCGGGCTCTCGCCGCGGTAGGTGAGGCGTACGACGCGGCGGGCCGTGACGACGTCGGACAGCATGCCGAGCGGCACGCTGCCGTCGGTCGGGGCGCCGGGCTCGATGACCTGGATCATCCCGAGCATCTCCGCCACCGAGTCACGATGCTCCTCGGCCATGACCGCCGTGATCTTCGCCCGCGCACGCCGGGCCGCTCCCTGGTAGGGCGAGGACTCGAGCACCCCGAGACCGGCCAGGACGGCCAGCGACTCGGCGGCGGAGAGATTCAGCGGCGGAAGGGAGTACTCGCGCAGGATCAGGTATCCACCCTTCGCTCCGTGGTCCGCGTAGATCGGGACGCCGGCGAGCTGGAGTGAGCTGATGTCGCGCTCGATCGTGCGCGAGGAAACCTCGAACTCGGTCGCGAGCCGAGCGGCGGACCATGGCCGACGCGCTCCGCGGAGCAGATCGACCAGGGCGTACTGCCGCTCGGCTCGCTTCACGCTCGCATTCTTCCAGGGGCCACCGACGGTGAGCCCATGCGTCAGGTCCGCATGCTTCGTTGGCCGCCGACCGACCAGACCCGCCGGACCCGGCCGTCCTCGGCGAAGTCGAAGACATCGACGCCGCCGACGAGCAGGTCGCCGGCCTGCATGTCCCAGAGCAGCCGTCCGTGGTCGCCGTCGATCGCATCGGCGATGTTCGTGAACACGACGCCGGGGTGCTGCCCGTGCCACCAGTCGAGATACCGCGCGAAGTCCTCGGCGGAGCGGATGTCGTCCGCGGGCGTCGAGCCGTCGGTCTCGGTCACGGCGAAGTGGATCCGGAAGTCGTCGGTGCAGATCCGGCGGGCGATGTCGCCGTCGGTGTTCCACATGGTCAACCACAGATCGAGCGAGCGGCGAGCCGTGGTATCGGTCGTAGGGTCCATGAACTCGGTCATGGACCCACTCTGAGCGACCGGGGCGACAACAGTGTGTCGGAGTTGTCCGGCCGGTCAGACCCCAGCGGTGCCCGCAGCCGTACGATCCACGACCTTGCCACCGGTGGCCGCTACGACCTCGTCGTACGTCACGCCGGGAGCCAGCTCGACCAGCTCGAACGCCTCACCGGAGACGTCGAGAACCCCGAGGTCGGTGATGACCCGCTTGACGATCCCGCGACCGGTCAGCGGCAGGTCGCAGGCCGAGAGCAGCTTGGGGGCGCCCTTCTTGGTGACGTGCTCCATCAGCACGATCACCCGCCCGGCGCCGGAGACGAGGTCCATCGCGCCGCCCATGCCCTTGACCATCTGGCCGGGCACCATCCAGTTGGCGATGTCACCGTTGGCCGAGACCTGCATCGCGCCCAGGACGGCGACGTCGATGTGGCCACCGCGGATCATCGCGAACGAGGTCGCGGAGTCGAAGTAGGAGGCCCCCGCGAGCACGGTGACGGTCTGCTTGCCGGCGTTGATCAGGTCCGGGTCGACCTCGTCCTCGTAGGGGAACGGGCCGACGCCGAGGATGCCGTTCTCGGCGTGCAGCACGACCGTCGAGGTCTCCGGGATGTAGTCCGGGATCAGCGTCGGCAGGCCGATCCCGAGGTTGACGTAGTCGCCGTCCTGCAGTTCCTGCGCGGCACGCGCGGCCATCTGGTTCCGGTCCCAAGCCATGACTCAGGCCTCCTTGTTCGATGCGGTGTCGGTGGGGCGCTCGCCGCGCGTCGTACGCTTCTCGATGTCCTTGCGCGCTGCCTGCTCGGGCGTCAGCGCGAGGATCCGCTTCACGAAGATCCCCGGAAGGTGTACGTCGGCCGGGGTGATCTCACCGACCTCGACGACCTCCTCGGCCTCGACGATCGTGATCCGGCCGGCCATCGCGGCGGGCACGTTGAAGTTGCGCGTGGAGGCGTTGAACTGGGCGTTGCCCGCCCGGTCGACGCGGGTCGCGCGGACCAGCGCGAAGTCGGTGATGATGCCTTCTTCGAGCACCATCTGCTTGCCGTGGAACTCGCGGACCTCCTTCGGCTCGGAGGCCTCGGCGATGGTTCCGTCGGGGTGGTAGCGGTAGGGCAGTCCGCCGTCGGAGACCATCGTGCCGACGCCGGTCGGGGTGTAGAAGGCGCCGATCCCGCTGCCGCCCGCGCGCATCCGCTCCGCGAGCGTCCCCTGCGGGGTGAGCTCGAGCGTGATCTCGCCGGCCAGGTACTGACGCCCGAACTCCTTGTTCTCGCCGATGTAGCTCGCGATCACCCGGGAGATGCGGTGGTCGTCGAGCAGCAGCCCGAGGCCGGCACCGTCGACGCCGCAGTTGTTGGAGACGACCATCAGGTCGTCCGCCCCCTGTTCCCGCAGCGCCTCGATCAGGAACCACGGGATTCCCACCAGCCCGAAGCCGCCCACGGCCAGGCTGGCCCCGCTGTGAATGTCGGCAACCGCCTCCGCGGCCGACCCGACCACCTTGTCCAGACCCATGTCTTCTCTGCTCTCTCGAAGGGCTCTACAGAAAGATTTCGTACGCCGCCAGGTGCGGCTTCAGCGGACCGACTCGAACACCGCCGCGAGCCCCTGCCCGCCGCCGATGCACATCGTCTCCAGGACGTACCGGGCCTCGCGCCGCTGCGCCTCGCGGGCAGCGGTGGCGAGGATGCGAGCGCCGGTGGCGCCGATCGGGTGGCCGAGCGAGATGCCCGAGCCGTTGGGGTTGAGCCGCTCGTCGGTGGCGTCGACCTTCCACTCGCGCAGGACGGCGAGGACCTGGGCGGCGAAGGCCTCGTTGAGCTCGATCAGGTCGATCTCGTCGAGGGTGAGCCCGGCCCGCGACAGCGCGGTGCGGCTGGAGAGGACGGGACCGATGCCCATCCGCTCGGGCTCGCAGCCGGAGACGGCCCACGACTTGAGTGCCAGCAGGGGAGTCAGGCCCCGCTTCTCCGCCTCGGCGCGGGTGGTCACGACGCACATCGCGGCACCGTCGTTCTGGCCGGAGGCGTTGCCCGCGGTGACCGTCGACTCCTCGTCGACCTTCAGCCGGATCGGGCGCAGCGAGGCGAGCTTCTCCAGGGAGATGTCGGCACGCGGGTGCTCGTCGCGGTCGACGACGACGTCGGGCTTGCGACGGCCGCCGGGGACGGTCACCGGGACCAGCTCGTCGGCGAACTTGCCGGCCTCGTGAGCGGCGACGGCGCGCTGGTTGGAGCGGAGCGCGAGCTCGTCCTGCTCCTCGCGGGAGATGCCGTACTCACGGCGCAGGTTCTCGGCGGTCTCGATCATGCCGCCGGGGATCGGGTGGTCCTTGCCGCCCGCGGTCTCGCGAGCCCGGTCGAGGCGGTCGAGCAGCTCGATGCCGCCCTGCTTCACCCCGCCGCGCAGCCCGAGCGCGTAGTGCTCGACGTTGGACATCGACTCCGCGCCGCCGGCGATGACGAGGCTCGCGGCGCCGGTGGCGACGGAGCCCGCGGCGTACAGGACCGCCTGAAGCCCGGAGCCGCAACGGCGGTCGATCTGGAGGCCGGGGACGCCGTTGCCGAGCCCGGCGTCGAGGGCCGCGATGCGGCCGATCGCAGGGTTCTCGCCGCTCGCGTAGCCGTTGCCGAGGATGACGTCGTCGACGTCGCCCTCCTGCAGGCCGGTGCGCTCGACCAGCTCGCGCAGGACCGTCGTGGCGAGGTCGGTCGCGGTCAGCGGCGCCAGGGCGCCGAGGAACCGGCCGACCGGGGTGCGGAGGGGCTCGCAGATGACGATGTCGGTGGCGCTGCTCATGTTGTCGACGGTACGCGGGCAGTCATGACTTGAGAAGTACTCATTTGGCCTCGATTGACACATCTGACGTCTTGATCAACCGTCCGACCGGACAGTGCGCGGTCAAGGCTATTGCGATAAGTTCGCGTTAGCAGTTTCCTCGGGCTCCGCTTCAGTCCGACCCCACGCAGATCAAAGAGGTGACCATGCACGTCCCCGACGGCTTCCTCGACGCTCCCACGTCGATCGCCACCGGTGCAGTCGCTGTCGTCGCGGTAGGCGTCGCGCTGCGCGGCGCACGCCGCGAGCTCGACGACAAGACCGCCCCGCTGGCCGGCCTCGTCGCCGCGTTCGTCTTCGCGACCCAGATGCTCAACTTCCCCGTCGGCGCCGGCACCAGCGGCCACCTGATGGGCGGCGCCCTGGCCGCGGTGCTGGTCGGGCCGTGGACCGGGGTGTTGTGCGTCTCGGTCGTGCTCATCGTGCAGTCCCTGCTCTTCGCCGACGGCGGCATCACCGCACTCGGCACCAACATCCTGCTCATGGCGGTCACCACCGTGGTCGTCGGCTGGTTCGTGAGCCGGGTGCTGATCAAGGTGCTGCCGAAGCGGGTCGGCCTGGTCGCCCCCGCGGCGGCGATCGGCGCCTTCCTCTCCGTCCCCGCGGCGGCGTTGGTCTTCACCGCGCTCTACGCCGTCGGCGGCACCGCCGACATCTCGCTGACCACGCTGGCCACCGCGATGCTCGGCTGGCACACGGTGATCGGGCTGGGCGAGGGTGCGATCACGTTCCTCGCGGTCGGCGCGATCCTGTCCGTACGCCCCGACCTCGTCTACGCCGCGCGCGGCGTGATCGCCGAGCGTGACCTGGTCATCAAGCCGAAGGAGTCGGTCGCATGAGCGCCGCCTCGAAGAAGGCCGTGTCGTTCAAGTGGGTCGCCCTCGGCATCGCCGTCGTCGCCCTGCTCCTGGCCGGCGTGGTGTCCTACTACGCCTCCGCCCACCCCGACGGCCTCGAGTACGTCGCCGGCCAGACCGGCTTCCTCGACAGTGCCTCGGACCACGGTGCGGCCGACGGCCCGCTGGCCGACTATGGCACGAAGGGCGTCGAGAACGCGCGGCTCTCCGGGGGCCTCGCCGGCGTGATCGGCACCGTGGTGGTGCTCGTCCTCGCCGGTGGCCTCGCCCTGGTCGTACGCCGTCGTTCCGCCACGTCCGACGAGGCCTGATCCGGTGCCCGCACATCTGAAGGTGCTCGCCCTGATCGGTTTCATGCTCGTGGTGGTGGCGACCCCGCGGGAGTGGTTCGCGGCGTACGCCTTCTTCCTCGCCGTCCTGGTCACGGTCGGCGCGGTGGCGCGGGTGCGACCGGGGTGGGTGCTGAAGCGGATGGTCGTCGAGACGCCGTTCGTGGTCTTCGCTCTGCTGATGCCGTTCATCGCCCACGGGCCGCGGGTCGACGTGCTCGGACTCAGTCTGAGCGAGTCGGGCCTGCTCTCCGCTTGGGGGCTGCTGGTCAAGGGCACGCTCGGGGTGATCGCCGGGCTGCTGCTGGCCGCGACGACGACGCCCCAGGAGCTGGTCCACGGCCTGGAGCGGCTGCGGCTGCCTCAGCAGCTGGTGCAGATCATGGCGTTCATGGTGCGCTACCTCGAGGTGGTGACCGACGAGATGCGCCGGATGGCGGTCGCGCGCGCCTCCCGCGGCTTCGAGGCCCGCAACCCGCTCCACTGGCCGGTGCTGGCCCGCTCGGTCGGCGCGCTGTTCATCCGGTCCTTCGAACGCGGCGAGCGGGTGCACCTCGCGATGGTCTCGCGCGGCTACACAGGGAGAATGCCTCGATGACCACTCCAGTTCTCGACGTACGCGGCTTGGCCTTCGCCTATCCCGACGGCCATCAGGCGCTCTTCGGCGTCGACCTGCACGTCCACCGCGGCGAGCGGGTCGCGCTGCTGGGCCCCAACGGGGCCGGCAAGACGACGCTGGTCCTGCATCTCAACGGCATCCACCTCGCCGGCGCCGGATCCGTCGCGGTGAGCGGTCTGCCCGTCACCAAGGCCAACATCAAGGAGATCCGCCGCCGCGTCGGCATCGTCTTCCAGGACCCCGACGACCAGCTCTTCATGGGCACCGTCCGCGAGGACGTCGCCTTCGGCCCCGCCAACCTCGGCCTGCGCGGCTCGGAGCTGGACGCGAAGGTGACCGAGGCCCTCGCGAAGGTCGGCATGGAGGACTTCGCCGACCGGCCGCCGCACCACCTCTCCTTCGGTCAGCGACGCCGGGTGGCCGTGGCCACCGTGCTGGCGATGGACCCGGAGATCCTGGTCCTGGACGAGCCGTCCTCCAACCTCGACCCGGCCTCCCGCCGCGAGCTCGCCGACATCCTCCGCGACCTCGACGTCACCGTCTTGATGGTCACCCACGACCTGCCCTACGCCCTCGAGCTCTGCGAGCGCTCGGTCATCCTCGACGGCGGCATCGTCGCCGCCGAGGGCCGCACCGTCGATGTACTCTCCAACGCCGACCTGATGCGAGCCCATCGCCTCGAGCTCCCGTTCGGCTTCGACCCCGTCGCCGCAGCCGCCACCCTCTAGCCCCGCCGAGTCGGCTCGTCCTGACCAAGAA
>NZ_JBHVGB010000052.1:0-32426 GCF_042801335.1 Nocardioides sp. NPDC057577
CTCCACGGAGAGGCCGCCCGCGGTCGTTGGTGCGTCAGCTCGGTGCTGGGTGCCTCGGTCAGGCCGGGTGCGGCGGCCTGCAGTCCTGTCGGCCCAGTCGGTGGGCGTTGTTGATGTAGACGCCGTCGGCGATCGAGTCGCCCATGATCGAGCGGTGGTCGGTCGGCCGGTCCCACTGGTAGCACCAGTGCTGGGCGAAGTAGCCGCCCAGGCCCGCACCCGACGGCGCGTCGAAGTTGCAGATGCCGTCGGTTTCGATGCAGTACCGGGTGTACGGGATGCCGCCGAAGTCGGAGCGTCCCGCGCCGGGGGAGACCCAGCCGGTGAACGGCACGCCGGCGCCGGCCGGCACGACCGCGCCGATGCCGGCGCCGGCCGGACCGGCGGGCTGCATCGGGTCGGCGTACAGCTTGGCCTGGAACCGCGACTTGTCCACGCCGGGCACCAGGCCGTCGACGAGGTCGTTGAGGACCAGGTTGGCGACGATCGCGCCCTGGGAGTAGCCGACCACGACGTAGGTGGAGTCAGGGCTGTAGTTGGCCCGGATCAGGTCGATCGCGTTTCGTCGGCCGATCTGGACGCTCTCGTTCATCGGTGTCTGGTCGGGGCACGAGGTGCCCTGGCCGCCGGCGGGATAGTGGACTCGCAGGGGGATCCCGCCGCGCAGCCATTCGTCGCGGTAGACGGTCGCGGGGCCGTCGCAGGTGCCGCCGATCAGCACGTAGTAGGTGGCGCCGTCGACCGCTGAGGCCGGTGGTGCCGAGGTGACTGCGCCGGGCACGGCCGCTGCCACGGCGCCCAGGAACAGGATGAGACTGCGAATGAATCGTCTGCTGGACATGTGTTCTCCCGAGATGGTTTCCGGGGACACCCGTGGTCGGGATCCCGGCGTACGCGTATAGCGCATCACATACGGACGTTTCGTACTGCGAAGTCTGGAATCGTCATTTCCTCGGTCTGTCTATTGTCAACAATCGGCGTATTCGGTCACGATGGCCGGGTGGCTGGAACGGTGTTGGCGTGGTGAGCGTCTTCGGCCCCGAGGAGTTCGCGGAGCGGCTGGGGAAGGTGCAGCGGCGGATGGCGGAGCGGGGCTGGTCGGCGCTGGTGGTCGCGGACCCGGCGAACCTCTACTACCTGACCGGCTACAACGCCTGGTCGTTCTACGTGCCGCAGTGTGCGGTGGTGCCGGCTCGCGGTGAACCGCACCTGTTCCTGCGGGCGATGGACGCGCACGGGGCCGCGCACACGGCGGTGCTGCCACAGGAGCGGATCCACGCCTACCCGGAGGAGCTGGTCCACCGGCCCGACATCCATCCCTACGACCACATCGCCGCGACGGCGCGGGAGCTAAATCTATTTGTCGACAGTCCCGACGCGGTCGTCGCGATGGAGCTCGACGCCCACTACCTGTCGGTGCGCGGGTTCCTGGCGGTGCACTGCGCCCTTCCGCACACACGGATCGTCGACAGCGAGGAGCTGGTCAACTGGGTGCGCCTGGTGAAGTCGCGGGCCGAGCAGGAGGAGATGCGGGCCGCGGGCGAGGTCGCCCAGCGGGCGATGGCCGCGGCGCTGGAGGGGGTCCGGTCGGGTCGGCGCGAGTGTGACGTCGTGGCCGACATCCAGGCGGCGCAGACGGTCAGCGTCGGCGGAGTCGGCGGCGACTACCCGGCCCTGGTCCCGCTGCTGCCGACCGGCGACAGCGCCGACACACCCCACCTGACCTGGACCGACAGGGTGCTTCGGCGCGGCGAGGCGACCACGGTCGAGCTCGCCGGCGTACGCAACCGCTACCACGCCCCGCTCGCTCGCACGGTCTGCCTCGGGCCGCCCTCGGCCAAGCTGCTCGACTGCGCCGCCGCGACCGCCGAGGGCATGGAGGCCGCGCTCGGATCGATGAAGCCGGGGGCGGCGGGGGCCGACGTACATGCCGCCTTCACGCGGGTGATCGCCGCCCATGGGCTCACCAAGGAGTCGCGCATCGGGTACTCGATCGGGATCGGCTTCCCGCCCGACTGGGGCGAGCGGACCGTCAGCCTCCGGGCCGGGGAGGAGACGGTTCTCGAGCCCGGGATGGCCTTCCACGTGATCCTCGGGATGTGGATGGACGGCTGGGCCTACGAGCTCTCCGAGTCGGTCCTGGTCACCGAGCACCTGCCCGAGCCGCTGACCTCGATGCCGCGTCAGCTGATCGTCAACGAGTAGTACACCAAGGAGGAAGTGTCGAATGTCGACAATCCACGCAGACGCCCGGCTGCCGCTGGCAGCACGCAGCGAGCACCTGGTCGGTTCGGTGATCGACTCCAGTACCTCGCTGCTGGCCCAGCAGTCCCACGACATCGTCCGCCTCGCCATGGGCAGCCCGGCCCAGGACGCGATCCCGGCGGCCGCGCTGGCCGAGGTGCCGCTGGAACCGCACGCCTTCGACTATGCCGCGACCGAGGGCGACCCGGCGCTGCGCGAGGCGTTGCTGGCCCAGCTCGCCGGCACCAGCGACGAGAGCGCGCCGGGCCGGCTGACGATCACGTCCGGCGGGATGCAGGGCCTCGACCTCGTCCACAAGCTCTTCACCGACCCCGGCGACCTGGTCGTCGTCGAGGCGCCGACCTACACCAACGGCAGCGCGACCGCACTCTCCTACTCGGCCGACCTCCTCGAGATCCCGGTCGACGAGGACGGCCTCGACGTGGAGCGCCTGGAGGCAGAGGTACGCCGCACCGGCCGCCGGCCGAAGTCGATCTACGCCATCCCGACCTTCCAGAACCCGTCCGGGGCGACTCTGTCGCTCGAGCGCCGGATCAGGCTCGTCGAGCTCGCTCACGAGTGGGGCTCGATCCTCATCGACGACGACCCCTACGGACTGCTGCGGTTCGACGGCGACCCGCTGCCGACGCTGCACGAGCTGGCGGAGGGGGACCCCCTGGTCTTCTCGGTGCGCACCTTCTCCAAGACCGTCGCCCCGGGGCTGCGGGTCGGCTGGGTCGACGCCGACCCGTCGTTGGGCCGGTTGCTGATCAACGCCAAGCAGGCGATGGACACCTGCACCAACCTGCCGGCACAGCGCCAGCTCGCCGGGTTCCTCGACTCCGGCGGGTTCGACGCTCACGTGACCGATCAGCGGATTGTCTACAAGGAGCGGAAGGAGGCGATGCGCGCGGCGCTGACCGAGCACTTCGACGGTGAGGCGACCTGGACCGATCCGGACGGCGGCTTCTTCCTGTGGGTGACCTTCGGGTCGTCCGTCGACACCACGGCGCTGTTCGAGGTCGCGTTGGCGGAGGGTGTCGCGGTCATCCCGGGCAACGCGTTCTCGCCGGGCGGGCTCTTCCCGCACGCCGTACGCCTCTGCTTCGCCTCCACGCCACCGGGCCGGATCGCCGAGGGCATCGCCCGGCTCCGGCGCGCGGTCGACCGACTCCAGGAGGGACGTTGACGGCCGCGCCGGTCGATGCCGACGAGGTGGTCGCGCTCGCTCAGCGGCTGGTGCGGGCCCGCGGTCAGAACCCACCGGGGGAGGAGGCCGCGACGGTCGCGGTGCTCGCCGAGGAGTGTCGTCGGCGCGGGTTCGAGGTCACCCTCGACGAGGTCGCACCCGGCCGCGCGAACCTGATCGCACGGGTCGGCGGCGGGTCCGGGCCCGGGCTCCTGATCGTGAGCCACTCCGACGTGGTGCCTCCCGGTGATGGCTGGAGCGGCGACCCGTTCTCCGGTGACGTACGCGACGGGCGGCTGCACGGGCGAGGCAGCGCTGACACCAAGGGCGGCCTGGCGGCGGCGATCGTCGCATTGTCCACAGTCGACAATGTCGACCAGGCGTCGATCACCTTGGCCGTCCTTGTCGACGAGGAGGAGCTCGGCCTCGGCATCCGCCACCTCGTTCGCGATTTATCGACAAATAGCCACACGGCCTGCGTGGTCATCGAGCCGACGAGCCTGCAGCCGGTGATCGCGGCCCGCGGCGACGCCTACCTGGAGATCACCCTCACCGGACTGGCCGCCCATTCCGGCAACCCGTCCGACGGCCGCAACGCGATCCACGGCATGGCCCACGTGGTGGCCGAGATCGAGCGCTGGCACGACGAGCTGGCCGCGAGCCGACACCCGCTGTGCGGCCCGGCCGGCTGGAGCGTCGGCACCATCGAGGGCGGTCAGGCGACCTCGACGGTCGCCGCACACTGCCGGATCACCGCGGACCGCCGCCTGCTTCCGGGCGAGTCGGCGCAGGACGTACGGCTGGAGGTCGAGAGACGCCTGGAGGCCCTCGGCCTCGCCGACCGCGGCCTCACCCTCGACGTACGGATGACGATGAACATGCCAGGCTTCGAAACCTCGGGAGACGACCCGATCGTCGACGATGTCGCCGCCGCGCTGACGGCGGCCGGCGCACCCTCGCCGACCCCCACCGGCTGGACCGCGGCCTGCGACGGCGGTTTCGTCGCGAGCGCCGGCATCCCGGTCGTCGTGCTCGGCCCCGGCTCCGTCGCCGATCAGGCCCACCGGCCCGACGAGAGCGTCGAGGTTGCCGACCTGGTCACCGCCGCCCGCGTCTATGCCGATCTGCTCGCTCGGCATGTGCGAGAGTTCCCCGCGTGACTCTCGGACGCAACGAACCCAGGACCGAAGACGTACCCAAGGTCATGACCCCCACCGACGACAACACCGACCGGACCGAACCCAAGACCCGCCGCGCGGCGTACGTCCTGCCCGTTCTGGCGCTGATGTTGGCCCCGATGCTGGGCCTGATGTTGGCCGGATGTGGCTCCGAGGCGACCGATCCAGGCGCTAACGTGTCTGACGTGCCCACCTCATCCAGCCCGACGCCCGCCGAGGACCCGAACGTCGCCGCCGCGATCGCCGACCTGGCCGAGCGGCAGGGGGTGAAGAGCGAGGAGATCACCGTCGTCTCCAACGACCAGGTGACCTGGCGCGACGGCAGCCTCGGCTGCCCGGAGCCCGGGAAGATGTACACGATGGTCCTGACCGACGGCGTCCGTGTCGTGCTCGAGACCGCGGGGAAGACCTACGAGTATCACGGCGGCAAGACCGGGCCTGTCCGCTTCTGCGAGAACCCCCAGGAGCCGGTCCCCGGGGGCAGCAGTGACGCTCCCCAGTGAGGGTGCCCACGCCGGCCACGGAGACGCCGAGGAGCGGGCCGAGGGCCTGAAGAACCGGCTCAACTGGCTGCGCGCGGGCGTCCTCGGCGCCAACGACGGGATCGTCTCCACCGCCGGTGTGGTGATGGGTGTCGCCGGCGCGACCACCGACGATGCCGCGATCCTCATCGCCGGTGTCGCCGCTCTGGTTGCGGGCGCGATCAGCATGGCTGCGGGGGAGTACGTCTCCGTCTCGACCCAGCGCGACACCGAGGAGTCGCTGATCGCCAAGGAGCGTCGCGAGCTGCGGGAGATGCCCGAGGAGGAGCTGCGCGAGCTGGAGGGGTTCCTGCGCGAGCGGGGGCTGGAGCCTGAGACCGCCGCCGAGGTCGCGGAGCAGCTCACCGATCGCGACGCGCTGCGTGCCCACGCCGTCCTCGAGCTCGGCATCGACGTCGACGATCTCACCTCGCCGTGGTCCGCGGCCTGGGCGTCGATGCTGTCGTTCACCCTCGGTGCGCTGCTACCCCTGCTGTCGATCATGCTTCTCCCGGACAGCGCCCGCATCTGGGGGACCGTCCTCACCGTCACCGCCGCGCTCGCCGTCACCGGCTGGACCAGCGCGCGCCTCGGCTATGCACCACCCGCCCGCGCGGCGCTGCGCAACGTCGCCGGCGGCCTCCTCGCGATGCTGGTGACCTATGTCGTCGGCAACCTGCTCGGCACACAACTCGGGTGAACCTGGCGCCGCAGCCGGGCACAATGGGCCTCGATGAATCGAATGTTCGTGGCGGTGATCCCGCCGGAGTCGGTGATCGAGAATCTCGACGATTTCCTGTCCGTACGCCGCGACGCGGCCCCCTTCCGCTGGTCGACGCCCGACCAGCTCCATCTGACGCTCGCCTTCGCCGAGCACGTCCCCGACCGGTCCCTCGATGACGCGATCGAGCGGCTGGAGACGGCCGCGGGGCGGCGTACGCCCTTCGACCTGACGGTCACCGGCGGCGGCGCCTTCCCCCACGTCGTCGAGGGCAAGGTCCTCTACGCCGGGGTCGAGACCGATGCCGCCGACGAGCTCGACCGGGTCGCCGCCGGCAGCCGGAACGCTCTGGTCAAGGCCGGGGTCGAGGTCGACGGCGGCCGCTTCCGTCCTCACCTGACACTCGCCCGGACCGGCCAGCCGACCGAGCTCAGCAACTGGGTGCGGCTGCTCGATGCCTACCGCGGCCCGACCTGGACCGTCTCCTCCTTCGTGCTGGTCCACTCACGCCTCGGGGAGGGGCCGCGGAAGCGCCCGGCGTACGAGGTCGTAGCAGAGTTTCCCTTCGGTTAAAGGTTGCCCCGGGTGGTACCGGCCACGACCCGCGATCGCTACCGTGTGCGGCTTGTTCTGACCTGACCAGAGGAGAACCGCACATGAGTCGTCGAGTGGGGCGCAACGCCTACACCGGACTTTTCAACGATGTCGTGCTGCTTGCCGCCCGTGTGGTGGTCGGTGGGATCTTCGTCGCGCACGGCTGGCAGAAGTACGACCAGGGCTTCGCCGGCACCGAGCAGTTCCTGGGTGGCCTGGGGGTCCCGGAGCCCGCGCTAGCCGCTCAGATCGCGACCTACGTCGAGCTGGTCGGCGGCGCTCTGCTGGTCGTCGGCCTCTTCGCTCCGATCGCCGGGGTGCTCCTGGCCGCTCAGATGGCCGGCGCGATCTGGTACGCCCACCGCACCACCGAGGTCTTCGTCGACAGGGGCGGCTGGGAGCTCCCGGCAGCGCTCGGTGTCGCCGCCCTCGTGCTCGGTCTGGTCGCCCCCGGCCGGATCACCCTCGACCAGCTCCTCACCTGGCCGTTCAAGGCCGTCGCCGCCAAGCGCGCGGCAGCGAAGGACGAGGCGGCCGAGGCCGAGACCGTGGAGGCCCCGCCGGTCGTCGAGGAGAAGGTGACGATCAAGGCCTGAGCCTCCGCCGCCCGGGTAACACGTTGTTCGTAGGACTACTCGCCCTATGGGAACGACCGGATAGTCCTACGAACGACGTGTTACAGGGCCGCGAGGTCAGCCCGCGACGCCGTAGAGCCGGTCGCCGGCGTCGCCGAGGCCGGGGACGATGTAGCCCTTCTCGTTGAGCTTCTCGTCCATCGCCGCGGTGACGACCCGGACCGGGGCGTCGATACCCTCGAGACCCTTCTCGAGGGCGGCGACGCCCTCCGGCGCGGCGAGGAGCACGACGGCGGTGATGTCGTCGGCGCCGCGCTTGACCAGGAAGTCGATCGCGGCGGCGAGGGTGCCGCCGGTGGCGAGCATCGGGTCGACCACGTAGCACTGACGGCCGGAGAGATCGGCGGGGAGGCGCTCGGCGTACGTCGTCGCCTCGAGGGTCTCCTCGTTGCGGACCATGCCGAGGAAGCCGACCTCAGCGGTCGGCAGCAGCCGGATCATCCCGTCGAGCATCCCGAGACCGGCCCGGAGGATGGGGACGATCAGCGGCTGCGGGTCGGTCAGACGTACGCCCTGGGTCGGAGCGACCGGGGTGACGATGTCGACCGGAGCGACCCGCACGCCACGGGTCGCCTCGTAGGCGAGCAGCGTGACGAGCTCGTCGGCGAGACGACGGAATGTCGACGAGTCGGTCTCTTTGTTGCGAAGCGTGGTGAGCTTGTGGGCGACGAGCGGGTGGTCCACAACGAGGGTCTCCATGGGCTGAACCCTACGATCGGTTCGCCCTGAGGTCACCAATTCCCCCTAGACTCCGGGGCGGTTTCGATGTCACTCTGGTCGTGTGTCTGATCAGCTGGAGCAGATCGAGGGTGTTGACTTCGCCGTCGCGATGTATCGCGAGGACGGCGCCTGGGTCGTGCGCGAACTCGCTCACGACCTCCTGACCGACGTCGAGACTCTGACCCACGCGCTCCACCGCTTCCCGGGCGATGGCGGCGCGATCGCGATGGCGGCGATCGACGAGGACTTCTTCGTGATCGTCCGGGTCCACGGGGCAGCGACCAAGGTGCTGCTCTCCGACGTGACCGCGGCCGACGAGTGGGAGCTGGCGGCGTCGGCCCTCGACGTGCTCGGGCTTCCGCTGCCGGAAGAGGTCGAGGACGAGGAGGAGCCTGATCCCGCCGGTGACCTCGGCATCCTCGCCGACTTCGGGATGAGCGCGGTCGAGATGGGCATGCTGCTCGACGACATGTTCGAGGACGACCTCTACCCCGACGAGACGCTCTCCGAGATCGCCCGGGCGATCGGCTGCGGCGAGGCCTTCGACGACGCCGTCGGCCTCATGCCGGCGTGACCCCAGCCGACCGCTGGGAGGCCCCGATGCGGGCCGCTCTCGATGAGGGTCGTGCTGCACTGAGGACCGGTGACGTGCCGATCGGCGCCGTCGTCGTCGACCCGTCCGGCGTGGTGATCGGGAAGGGCCGCAACGTACGCGAGGCCGAGGCCGACCCCACCGGACATGCCGAGGTGGTCGCGCTGCGCGAGGCGGCCAAGGCGCGTGGCGAGTGGCGCCTGGAGAGCTGCACGCTCGTGGTGACGCTGGAGCCGTGCACGATGTGTGCCGGCGCCGCGGTCCTGGCCAGGGTGGAGCGCATCGTCTTCGGTGCCTTCGACGACAAGGCCGGTGCGGTGGGGTCGCTGTGGGACGTCGTACGCGACCGTCGGCTCAACCACCGGCCCGAGGTCGTCGCCGGGCTGATGGCCGAGGAGCAGCGCGCACTGCTGGAGGACTTCTTCGGATCCCAGCGAGGCGGCCCCGATTTCGGCGAAGACCACCCGAGGTTGTAACTTATTCGGCGGTGACGTGTCCGAGCGGCCGATGGTGCAACACTCGAAATGTTGTGTAGGGCGACCTACCGTGGGTTCAAATCCCACCGTCACCGCCAGTCAGAAAACCCCTGGGTGACCAGGGGTTTTCTGCTTTTCGCGATCAGAGGTAGCGAGCGGCCACCGTGGCGGCGCGGGCGCCGTAGCTGCCGCCGAACATCGCTGCGTGCACGAGCAGCGGGAAGAGCTGGTGGATGCCCTGGCGGTCCTCCCAGCCCTCGGCGAGGGGAGTCGTGTCCTCGTAGGCCGACGTCATCCGCTCCAGATGGGGCAGGCCGAAGAGCGCGAGCATGGCGAGGTCGACCTCCCGGTGGCCGGCGTACGCCGCGGGGTCGATGAGCCAGGCGTCGCCGGTCCGGTCCCAGAGCACGTTGCCGTTCCAGAGGTCGCCGTGGAGCAGGGCCGGCGGCTCCTCCGGGATCAGCGAGGTCAGCTTCCCGACGACCTGCTCGACGCTCTCGGCGCCGGCGGCGTCGATGGCGCCGCGGTCACGGGCGGCCCTGAGGTAGGGGAGCAGGCGGCGTACGGCATAGAACTCGGCCCAGGTGTCCGCGGGCTTGTTGGGCATCGGCAGCCGGCCGATGAACCCGTCCCTGTCGGCCCCGAAACCCGAGACCGGGGTGCTGTGGAGGCGCGCGAGCGCGCGGCCGAGCTCCTCGGCGGTCTCGGCGTTGGGACGTCCGGGCTCGATCCAGCGCAGGACCAGACAGTCGGGCTCGGCGGCGAGGACCTCGGGGACCTTCACCGCCCCGGACTCGTCGAGCCGGCGCAGCCCGCGGGCCTCGGCGGCGACGAAGTCGTCACGCGGTGGGGAGAGAGCCTTCATCAGCACCAGCGAGCCGTCACTGAGCCGGATCTTGGTGGCCGTCGAGATGTCACCGCCCGCGACCGGAGATGTGCTCACCACCGCCGCCCCGAGCAGCTGCTCGGCGCGACGGGCGACCGCGGGCTGACGGGTCACGAACCGGGCCTCGCCGCGGCTGGGTTGACGGATAGGGATGCCACGATCGCATCACTCGTACGCTCCACCATCGACAGCACCTCCCGGAACCCCTCGGCACCACCGTAATAGGGATCGGGTACGTCCCCGGGTCCTTCGGGATCGAAATCACGGAACATCCGCAGTCCGCTCTCCGGTGCCTGACCAGCCAGATCGGCCAGATTGTCGGCATCCATCGCGAGCACGAGGTCGTACGTCTCGGGGTCCCCGACCGGCCACTGCCGGGCCCGGTGGCGCTCGGGGTCGTAG
Organism: Nocardioides sp. NPDC057577; assembly: GCF_042801335.1. Lineage (NCBI taxonomy): Bacteria > Bacillati > Actinomycetota > Actinomycetes > Propionibacteriales > Nocardioidaceae > Nocardioides > Nocardioides sp. NPDC057577. The sequence continues at coordinate 10,159 of NZ_JBHVGB010000052.1, forward strand.
CCCGCCTCGAGCAGCGTCGCGGCCGCCCGGCGGTCCATCTTGTCGCCCGCGTGCCAGCCGCCCGTGCCTGCCGAGACGAGCTCGACCCCGTCGAGCCCGGCAGCGTCGAGACGATCCCGCAGCACCACCTCCGCCATCGGGGAACGGCAGATGTTGCCCAGGCAGACGACCGCGATCTTCATGGCCCGAGTTTTACATTTCGGCCAAGAACGCGTGGCAGGTCTGGAATCTGGACCTCACCCGTCGCTCTCCGGCCACACCCGGTCGACGCCCCAGCCGACGATCGAGATGATGATGCCGCCGAGGACCGCCGCCCAGAACCCGTCGACGTGGAAACCCACCCCGGTCGGGCCGAGGATCCACGCGGTCAGGCCGAGCATCGCCGCGTTGATCACCAGCAGGAGCAGGCCCAGGGTGAGCAGGATGAACGGGAACGCGAAGAAGGTCACGATCGGCTTGACGAAGGACGACACCAGGCCGAGTACGAGGGCGACGATCAGCAGCGGGAGCAGCTTGTGCTTGACCTCCTCCATGCCGCTGGTCGGGCCGTCGAAGTAGATTCCGCCGACGAGCCAGGTAGCCACGGCCAGAGCGATGGCGTTGGTGATGAGCCAGGTCACGATGCGCATGTTCGTGAGTGTGGCAGGCTCCGAGCGACGTACATAAGGGGCGCGCGCGAGGTGTGGCGACTGTGTTACCCCGGGGTCACCGCTCCAGGCGGAGCGCCTTGCAGATGGCGTGGGCGGCGTCGGCGAGGTGCTTCTGCAGGAACTGCTCGGCGTCGTGGATGCGGTCGGCGTCGAGGAGGCGGACGAGGGCCGCGTGGTCCTCGGCCTGGTCGTGGGCGTTACGGCGGATGCGGTCGACCTGGGCGAGCGAGAGCTTGAGCTCGAGGACCAGATGCTCCTGCATCGCCACCAGGCGCGGCGACCCGGTGAGGGACACCAGCGAGAGATGGAAGGCGAGGTGGCGCTCGTTGAGCTCGCGGTAGGTCGCGCGCTCCGAGTGGACCGCCGTGATGTACGCATCGAGCGACTCGTGCACGGCCCGGCGGGCCTCGTCGGTGGCGTCGCGCCAGTTGCGTACCCCGGCGCCCTCGAGCACCCAGCGGGCGGCGCAGACGTCACGGACCGAGGCGGCCTCGGGGGTGGCCACGGCGACCCCCTTGTTGGGGGCGCGGGTGGCCAGGCCCTCGGCGACCAGGATGGTCAGCGCCTCGCGCACCGTGGAGCGGCCGACGCCGAGCGACTCGGCGAGACCGTGCTCGCGCAGCGGGGTGCCCGACTCCAGCTCCCCCTCGAACACCGCCCGGCGGAGCTCGTCGGCGACACGGTCGACCGTCGATGCGGGTTCGTCCAGGGTGAGCGACTCGAACATGGACCCATTGTCCTATCTGCGCTGTCTTCCGGTGAGCAGCGTTCGTGCTCTAACCTATCTGCACGAGATTGTCTGACAATCAGTCAATCAGGCAATCGGACGATCAGACCTGAGAGGGGTACGAGTGAGCACATCGCTGAGCTGGGGCCGTCACTACCTGATGACCGAGCCGACGCACTACCGCATCGACTACGCCATCAACCCGTTCATGGACACCGAGATCCAGCCGGATCCGGTCCGTGCTCGCACACAGTGGGACACCCTGAAGGCGACCATCGAGGAGCTCGGTGGCCGCGTCGATGTCATCGCGCCGCGCGCGGACAGCCCCGACATGGTCTACGCGATGAACCTCGGCTTCGCGGCCACCCTCCCCGACGGAGCGGACAGCCGCCGCCACGTGCTCCTCTCCCACATGCGCTTCCCCGAGCGCCGCAACGAGACCAACTCCGCGGTCGAGTGGTTCGCCACGAACGGCTGGGGGACGGCGTACGTCGGCAAGGACGGGGTCGGACCGACCTTCGAGGCGGGTGACGTCTTCCCGTTCGCCGGCCACCTGGTCGCCGGCACCGGGCCGCGCACCGACGAGATGGCGCTGAAGACCCTGGCGACCGAGATGGGCGTGCGCGTCCTGGGCGTACGGACGACCCACTCCGGGATGTACCACCTCGACCTGGCCTTCTGCCCGCTCGACGAGCGTCGCGCGATCATCTGCCCGGACGCACTGGCTCCCGAGTCGGCGCAGGCCCTGGTCGACCTGGTCCCCGAGCCGCTGTTCATCACCGAGGAGGAGGCGCTCAGCACGTTCGCCGCCAACTCGATCGTGATCGGTCGCACCATCGTGATGCCGGCCTGCCCGGACCGCATCCGGCCGATCCTCGAGGGCTGGGGCTTCACGATCCGGATCGTCGAGATGAGCGAGCTCCACCTCGGTGGCGGGTCCGTCCGCTGCGTCACGAACCCGCTCGACATCGTCGTCGGTCGCGACGTCCCCGTGGTTTACGGCGGCGAGGTCATCCCGACCTAGGATCTCACGATATGAGCACCCCACAGCCCCGTCCCAGTGTTGCCGCTATGCCTGCGTACGTCGCGGGCAAGCCGCCGGTCGAGCGGCCCGGCCTGGTGACCTACAAGCTCTCCTCGAACGAGAACCCGTTCGAGCCCCTCGGCGGCGTCCTCGAGGTCGCCGCCGAGGCGGCGGGGCGGGTCAACCGTTACCCCGACGCGGGCAGCACCGAGCTCTACGACGCGCTCGCCAAGGCCTATGGCGTGCCCGCCGAGGAGCTCGCGCTGTCGACGGGGGCTGTGGCGCTGATCTTCCAGCTGGTCTCGGCCTACTGCGGTCCCGAGGACGAGGTCGTGTTCGCCTGGCGCAGCTTCGAGGCCTACCCGATCGCGGTCCTGGCCGCTGGTGCGACCGCCGTGAAGGTGCCGGTCACCGGGGATGGTCATCACGACCTCGACGCGATGGCGGCGGCCGTCACCGAGCGTACGAAGGTCGTCTTCGTCTGCACCCCCAACAACCCCACCGGCACCTCGGTCACCCAGGCCGAGCTCGACGCCTTCCTCGCGAAGGTGCCTGAGCACGTGCTGGTCGTGGTCGACGAGGCCTACGCCGAGTTCGTGCGCATGGACGACGCCGTCGACGGCATCGCCACCTACCGCGGCCGGTCGAACGTGGTCGTGCTGCGTACGTTCTCCAAGGCCTACGGGCTGGCCGGCTTCCGGGTCGGCTACGCCTTCGCCCCCGCGCCGATCGCCGCCACCCTGCGGGCGATGGCGCTGCCCTTCGGCGTCAACGTGGTCGCCCAGGCCGCCGGTGTCGCCTCGCTCGAGCGGCAGGCCGAGCTGCTGGCGCGCGTCGAGGACGTGGTGACCGAGCGGGCCCGCGTGGTCGAGGGCGTCCGAGCCGCCGGCTGGGACATCCCCGACGCGCAGGGCAACTTCGTCTGGTTCGCCTTCGGCTCCGGCGAGCGCTGCGCCGAGTTCGCCGCGGCCGCCGACGAGGTCGGCCTGATGGTCCGGCCCTACCCGCCCGAGGGCGTACGTGTCTCGATCGGCGAGGCCGAGGCCAACACCCGCCTCATCGAGCTCGCGGGGTCGTTCCCGAAGGGCTGAGGAAGCCGGGCGCTGCCCGGCCGAAATAGCAGAGGTCCAACAGCATCGATGCTGCTGGACCTCTGCTCGTTGTGTGCGGGTGGGTGCTTCTACGGAAGCGGGATCGGAAGCTTCCCGAGGATCGTGCTGAGGAGGTCGGTCAGGATCGGACCGACGACCGGGAGGCTGTTGATGATGCCCAGCAGGCTGTCCGTGACGCCCGGGATCTCAGGCAGGCCCGGGATCGGGACGTCCGGGATCGGGACATCGGGGATCGGGACATCGGGGATCGGGACATCGGGGATCGGTACGTCCGGGACAGGTACGTCCGCGGCGGGAGTGTCCGCAGAGCTGTCCGGGGCGGGACCGTCCGGAAGGTCAGGGATTCCGGGACCCTCAGGGACGTCGGGGACATCCGGGACCGGGGTCTCGGGGACGTCAGGAACGTCCGGAACGTCCGGGGTCTTCGGAGTGCCGGGAACGTCCGGGGTCTCCGGTACGTCCGGGGTGCCAGGTACGTCCGGGGTCTCCGGTACGTCCGGGGTGCCAGGTACGTCCGGGGTGCCAGGTACGTCCGGGGTCTCCGGAACATCCGGGGTGCCAGGGACGTCCGGGGTCTCCGGAACATCCGGGGTGTCGGGAACGTCCGGGGTGTCGGGAACGTCCGGTACGTCCGGCGTACCCGGGTCGTCCGGGATCGGAGTGCCCGGAGTTCCGGGGACCGGCGGGTCAGGAATGGGCGGTGGAACAGGGCTGGCCATGACAGGTGCGGCGACCGTGGCCAGTGCGAGTCCAGCGACGACAGCGGCGATTCGAGTCCGAGAATTCACGAAATCTCCTTATGTTTGCTCTAAGGTCGTGCCGAATGAATCCTGAGGCGAATTGAAGTATCAAGTCAAGAACTTTCTTGAACTTATTGATTGCTATTCCTTCAGTCGATTCAGTGCCGTAAACTCATCTGATCGCAATTCACGAGCCATGAAGATCGAATCTGATCGCAAACGGGTCCAAACGGAGTCCTGGCAGGTGAAGAGCCCCGAGGTGGCGCGGTTGTGGTTGGAATAGGTCGTTGCGATATCGGTTCTCGGCGCCAATAGTGGTGGCCCGTTTCCCCAATTACCCCGTGGGGTAATTGGGGCAAGACGAAACGCGTTTACCACTCCATGGAATTCGATCCCATGGGGTTCTTGTCGTGGTAAGCCATGCCAAATTCGATGGCGCGTGAAGTCGAGATCGGATCCGATGGCCGGCGCCGACCCGGCGGTTCGTTACCCCGGGGCAACCTGGATCGGTCAGGCTTGGCCCATGTCGATCAAGGTTGCGCTCGAGCATCGGACCACCTACGAGTTCGCGCAGCCGGTGGGAGTTGGCCCGCACGTCGTACGCCTGCGCCCGGCGCCACACACCCGGACCCCGATCGAGGCCTACTCGCTCTCGGTGACGCCGGCGGCGCACTTCGTCAACTGGCAGCAGGACCCGTTCGGCAACTGGCTCGCGCGACTGGTCTTCCCGGAGAAGACCGACAAGCTCGAGGTCACCGTGGGGCTGGTCGCCGACATGGTGGTGATCAACCCGTTCGACTTCTTCGTGGAGGAGTACGCCGAGACCTTCCCCTTCGACTACGAGCCGCAGCTGAAGGCCGACCTGGCGCCCTACCTTCGCGACGTGGAGTCGGCGACGGCGGCCGACGCCTGGCGGCAGCGGCTGCCGGCCCTGCCCGAGGACGGCCTCCGCACCGTCGACTTCCTGGCGAGTGTCAACCAGGCGGTCAACGCGGACGTCGCCTACTCGGTGCGGATGGAGCCCGGCGTACAGACTCCCGACGAGACCCTGCGCCTGGGCATCGGCTCGTGCCGCGACTCGGCGTGGCTGCTGGTGTCCCTGCTGCGCCAGTACGGCCTCGCGGCCCGGTTCGTCTCCGGCTATCTGGTGCAGCTGGCCGCCGACCAGGAGTCGCTCGACGGCCCCTCCGGCCCGACCGAGGACTTCACCGACCTGCACGCGTGGTGCGAGGTGTTCGTCCCCGGAGCCGGCTGGATCGGGCTCGACCCGACGTCGGCCCTGTTCGCGGGTGAGGGCCACATCCCGCTCTCGGCGACCCCGCACCCCTCCTCCGCGGCTCCGATCGAGGGTGCCACCGACCCGGTCGAGGTCACCTTCTCCTTTGCCAACGAGGTCACCCGGATCCACGAGGACCCGCGGGTGACGCTGCCCTACACCGAGCAGGAGTGGGATCGCATCGACGCGCTCGGCGAGGCCGTCGACCGGCGTCTTCAGACCGAAGGCGTCGAGCTGACGATGGGCGGCGAGCCCACCTTCGTCTCTCTCGACGACCAGACCTCCGCCCAGTGGAACACCGACGCCGACGGCCCGCACAAGCGCGAGCTCGCCGCCGATCTGGCCGAACGCCTCCGCCGGGTCTACGGCCGAGGCGGCATCGTCCACCGCGGCCAGGGCAAGTGGTACCCCGGCGAACCCCTCCCGCGCTGGAACATCGACCTGCAGTGGCGTACGGACGGCGAGCCCCTGTGGAACGACCCCACCCTGTTCGCCGACCCCTGGGCGCAGAACGACCGTGTTGGTCTCGACACGCCTCCGCCTAGCGGCTCCGGCGGCTCGACCGACGGCGCCGCTGGTCGAGCCGCGAGCGCTAGCGAGCGTGTCGAGACCAACACAGTCGCCGTAGCGCAACGAATCGCGGGGATCCTGGGGCTGCCGGAGGAGCAGGTGTTCGCGGCGTACGAGGATCCGCTGGCGAAGATCGCGCAGGAGGTGCGGCAGCCGGAGGGACCGAAGCCTGATGATGCTGCGGATCGTGGCGACCTGAACGTCACCGAGCTCGACAAGGAGGTCACCGAGCCGGTCGGCTGGGTGATCCCGATCAACACCAACGACGGGGAGTGGACGAGCCCGCAGTGGCGGTTCCGGCGCGGACGGCTGGTGCTCGCGCCGGGGACGTCGGCGGTCGGGCTGCGGCTGCCGCTGGACTCGATCTCATGGCACGACCCGGAGTTCCAGGGCGAGCCTTCCTACCTGACCGCGGGCGAGCCGCTGGACCCCGAGATCCCGCAGGTGACCGTCACCGATCCCGACGAGGCGCCGACCACCGCGCTCGCGATCGAGGAGCGCGCCGGGCTGGTCCACGTGTTCCTGCCGCCGACCGACCGGCTGGAGGACTACGCGACCCTGCTCCGGGTGATCGAACAGGCTGTCTCCGAAGCCGGCACCAGCGTCGTGCTCGAGGGCTACGGCCCGCCGCCCGACGCGCGTCTGGCCAGGCTGACGGTCACCCCGGATCCCGGCGTGATCGAGGTCAACGTCCAGCCGACGGCGAGCTGGGCGGAGCAGCGCGAGCTGATCACCACGCTCTACGAGCAGGCCAGACAGGTCCGCCTGTCGACGGAGAAGTTCGACCTCGACGGCCTCCACACCGGCACCGGCGGCGGCAACCACCTGACCCTGGGTGGCCGGACCCCGGAGCGCAGCCCGCTGCTCCGCCGCCCCGATCTGCTGGCCAGCCTGATCCGCTACTGGCAGCGCCATCCCTCCCTCTCCTACCTCTTCTCCGGCCGCTTCATCGGCCCGACCAGCCAGGCACCGAGGTTCGACGAGGGCCGCCCGGAGGCGGTCTACGAGATGGAGATCGCCCTCCAGGAGGTCGCCCGGATCACCCGCGAGCACGCCGAGCCCCGTCCGTGGCTGATCGACCGCGCGCTGCGCCACCTGCTCACCGATCTGACCGGCAACACCCACCGCGCCGAGTTCTGCATCGACAAGCTCTACTCCCCGGACTCGTCCCGAGGGCGCCTCGGCCTCCTCGAGCTCCGCGGCTTCGAGATGCCGCCGCACCCGCAGATGGCTCTCCTCCAGTCCCTCCTGGTCAGGAGCCTGGTCGCCTGGTTCTGGGAGGAGCCGTACGAGGAGCCCCTGATCCGCCACGGAAGCGCCCTCCACGAGGACTTCCTGCTCCCGCAGGGGTGCCTGCGCGACATCGAGGAGGTCGTGGCCGACCTGCGCCGGCACGGGATCCCGTTCGAGTCGCAGTGGTTGGCGGCGTACGCGGAGTTCCGGTTTCCGCGGATCGGGTTCGCGCGCATGGCCCTGGACTCGACGACCAGTGTCGAGCTCGAGCTGCGGCAGGCGATCGAGCCGTGGAACGTGCTCGGTGAGGAGGCGACCGGCACCGGGACGGCTCGCTATGTCGACTCCTCGGTCGAGCGGGTCCAGATCTCGGCGAGAGGGATCGACCTCGACCGGCAGCTGGTGACGTGTCAGGGTGTTCCGGTGCCGCTGACCCCGACCTCCGTTCCGGATACCTTCTATGCAGGTGTCCGGTTCAAGGCATGGAGCCCGTGGTCGAGCCTGCACCCGAGCATCGACGCCCAGGCGCCGCTCCACTTCGACGTCGTCGACATCGCCTCCGAGACCAGCCTCGGTGGCGCGACCTACCACGTCGTGCACCCGGGCGGCCGCAGCTACGACCATCCGCCGGTGAACGCCAACGAGGCCGAGGCACGGCGCGCGAGCAGGTTCGAGGCGCGCGGCCACACCTCCGGACGGCTGGACATCGCGGAGATGCGCGAGCGCGCGGCCCGGGCCACGACTCCTGACAACCCGCACACTCTCGATCTCCGACGGGCGGTGCGGTGACCGTCCTTCGCGAGTACGCCGACGCCCTCGGCCTCCTCGACGCGACCGACCAGCCCTACGACGAGGTCGTCGGGCCCGACGGCACCCTGCGCCCGGCCTGGAAGCCGATGGCCGAGACGGCGGTCTCGATCACGCCGGCCACGCTGAGCCGGATCGGCCACGACGTCGAGCGGTTCCTCGCCGACGACGGGGTCACCTACCTGCGCCCCGGCACCAAGCCCGAGCCCTGGCGGCTCGACCCGGTGCCGCTCGTCATCGACCCGGCCCAGTGGCGCATCCTCGAGGTCGGCCTGGCCCAGCGTGCCGAGCTGCTCAACACGATCCTGGTCGACCTCTACGGCCCCCAGCGACTCCTGGCCGACGGGATCGTCCCGGCCGCGGTGATCTTCGGTCACCACGGCTTCCATCGCGTCGCCGCCCGGGCCAGCAACCACGACCCGCGACCGCTGGTGCTGGCCGCCACCGACCTCGGCCGCACGCCCGACGGTGAGTGGCGCGTCCTCGCCGACCGCACCCAGGCCCCCTCCGGGATCGGCTATGCGATGGAGAACCGCCGCGTGATCAGCCGGGTGCTCCCCGAGCTCCATCGCGACGCCGGGCTGCACCGGATGGAGCCTTACTTCGCGGCTCTCCGGTCGGCCCTCCTCGAGTCTGCACCCGGGGACCAGGCCGACCCCAGGGTCGTCGTCCTGTCCCCGGGCACCCACTCCGAAACCGCCTATGACCAGGCATTTCTCGCCTCGACCCTGGGTTTCCCGCTGGTCCAGGGTGCCGACCTGACCGTCCGCAACGGCGAGGTCCTCATGCGTGGCCACGGCGATCGGCTGGAGCGGGTCGACGTCATCCTGCGTCGCGTCGACGCGACCTGGTCCGACCCCCTCGAGCTCCGCGGCGACAGCCAGCTCGGCGTGGCCGGCCTGATCGAGGCCGTACGCCGCGGCAACGTGCGCGTGGTCAACGGGTTCGGGGCCGGCGTACTCGAGAACCCGGGGCTCGCGCCCTACCTCCCCGCTGCCTGCGAGGCACTGCTCGGCGAGCCGCTGCGGCTCGCGTCGCTCGGCACCTGGTGGTGCGGCGACCCGGCCCAGCGGGTGGAGGTCGAGCGGCGGCTGGACGCCGGGGACCTGGTGGTGCGCACGCTCGAAGGTGCCATCGTCACCGGCACCCCGGAGGAGCTCCGCACCAAGATCGCCACCGACCCCTACCGCTTCGTCGGGCAGGAGAGGATCACGCTCTCCCAGGCCCCGACCTGGGCGGAAGGGCGCGGCGCGGTCGGCCGGCCGCTGACGCTGCGTACGTTCTCGCTCCGCTACGGCTCGGCCTACCGCCCGCTGGTCGGCGGACTGGCCTCGATCCGGGCCGACGAGACCGGCCTGCCGCCGTGCAGCAAGGACGTCTGGGTGCTCAAGGAGTCGCCGCAGGACGCCGACCAGGGCCTGGCCGACGTGCTGCCGATGACCCACACGCGCTCGGTCACGGTGCTCGTCCCGCGAGCGCTCGAGGACATGTACTGGTCGGGTCGCTACGCGGAGCGTGCCGAGGACCTCATCCGGCTCATCCTGGCCACGCACGTGCTCGCCGAAGACTTCAGGACCAGGCCGCGTACGTCCGGCGGCATCAGCCTCGAGGTGATGCTCAGCGCGCTCGACCGGCTGGGCGGCCACGGCCCGGCGGATGCCGATATCGACGCCGAGTTCCGGTCCATGCTGCTGGACGCCGACCGGCCGGGGTCGGCGGCGCAGTCGCTGGCCGGGATGCGCCAGGCCTTCAGCGGCGTACGCGACCAGCTCAGCCCCGACATGTGGCGGATCTTCTCCTCGACCGACCGGGCCGCCGAGGAGCTCCGGGTCAACCCGCACTCGCACCAGATCGCCGAGTCGGGCGCCGAGACGCTGCACGGCATCCTGGCGATGCAGGGGATCGTGGCGAGCATGATCCGCGACGAGGGCTACCACTCGATCCGGCTGGGCCGGTTCCTGGAGCGCGCCATGCAGATCTGCCAGCTCCTGCGCGCCACCACGACCGTCCGCCGCGGTCTCGAGGTCGATCGCGCGGTGCTCAACGCCGTCCTCGCCTCCGCCGAGTCCGCGGTCACCCACCGCCGCCGCTACCGGGGCTACGTACGCACCGGGGGAGTCCTCGACCTGCTGATCATGGACCGCGACAACCCGCGCTCGCTCGCCTTCTGTCTGAACGAGCTGCGGCTCCACCTCACCCAGCTGCCCGGCTCGACCGGCTCCTCCCGCCCGGAGCGGCTCCTCGACGACATCACCGACATGCTCGACCGCACCGAGGTCGCCGGCCTCGTCGCCATCGGCGGCGTCGGCCGCCCCAACCTGGAGTCCTTCCTCGACCAGGTCCACGCCCAGCTCGTCCGCCTCGCCGAGGCCATCAGCGACGTCCACTTCGCCACCGGCCCCGCCCCCCAGCCCCTCAACGCCCTCCCGGCGCAATCGCTCACTTGAGCATAGGTTGGTGGCATGGACAGTACGTCTGACCGCCAGCCTCAGGAGCCGTTCCCCCGCCCGCCGCGCGGCCGACGTGTGGTCTGGGCGGGGAAAGGGCGACCGGCCGTGGAAAGTGCTCCGTTCGCGCTTCCGGGCGTTGTCACAGAGGACTTGCCCGACGGCTGGACGTTCGTGTCGTGGCTCGACAAGGACGGCTGGTACAGCCCTGACGCGGTCTACGAGGTCAAGAATCTTCGAGTGGTCCCCGAAGCCGAGTTCAACGATGCTGTCCGTGCTGTTCGTGGCAGGACAGACTGGCAGGGGATCGCCCACGACATCGTGGGCGATCCGGAACCGTCGCCGTACGTCGTAGGTGCCACGGTCATGTGGCTGGGGCCGGTGCTCGGGGACAAGGACTGGGACCCGGACAACGATGCCTGGAGGTTGGCGGTGTTCGGCAGCGCATCGGGGCCGCCGATTCGTGGCCATCGGGGTCGAATCGTCGAGGTCTCGCAGAGCGGGGCGCTTCGCGTGCGGTGGATCGACGAGGATGGCGAATTCGAAGGACGAGGCTTCGTCGACCCCGGCGACGTGGCGGTTGGATCGGGATAGCATCCCGCGGGTGAGATACCGGGTCAGCCACACGACGACGTACTCCTATGACGAGGATGTCACCAACTCGTTCGGCATCGCCCATGTCACCCCGCGGGAGCTGCCGCACCAGCGCGTCGAGACCACTGACGTAGACATCACTCCAGCACCCGCGGACCAGTCGAGCGACGTCGACTTCTACGGGAACACGGTGACGTACTTCCAGGTCCTCGAGCCGCACCAGCGGCTCGAGATCGCGGCGGTCTCCGAGGTCGAGGTCAGCACCCCGGTCTATGACGAGGCGAGCTTCGACCAGCCGTGGGAGCGGGCGCGGCCGCTGGTCGACCCGGGCCTTCCGGGCGCGTGGCGGGCGGCCGACCTGGCGGTGGCCTCGCCGCTCGTGGAGCACACCCGGGAGGCGTACGACTTCGGTGCCGTCTCTTTGACCGAGCAGCGCCCGCTCGTGGAGGCGGCGGAGGATCTGATGCATCGGATCCATGCCGGGTTCGACTACGACGACACCGCCACGACGGTCACCTCGACGATCCCGGAGATCTTCGAGGCGCAGGGAGGCGTCTGCCAGGATTTTGCTCACCTGATGTTGGCCTGTTTCCGAGCGCACGGGCTCGCGGCCCGCTATGTTTCCGGCTACCTCGCCACCACTCCTCCGCCGGGGAAGCCGCGGCTCGTCGGAGCCGATGCCTCCCATGCCTGGGTGGAGGTGTGGGTCCCCAGCCAGAGCGGCGCGGGGACGGGCCAGTGGCTCGCCCTCGACCCGACCAACGACACCAGGGCCGACGATCGCTACGTGAGCGTCGCCTGGGGCCGTGACTATGCCGATGTGCCTCCTGTGAAGGGGGTCATCTACACCGAAGCCACCACCTCGACCTTGACCGTCTCGGTCGATGTGGCCCCCGACCAGCAGGAGTGAAGTTACGGTGTTGCTCGTGGGACAGCCTCCGCAGCGGGCGAGCATCGTGACCCGCGGCAGCCGCTGGCGTCGCGGAGTACGCATCTCCGGACTGCTGGTGGTCGCCGCGGCTCTCGCCGCGCTCTCGCTCTGGTGGCTCGCGCGAGGCTCGGGTCCGGCCGAGGTCACCCGGGACTTCCTGGAGACGACCTCGGTCGCCACGCTCTACGAGCTCGCCTCCGAGGAGGGCGATGGGATCCTCGACGGTGGGGGCGCCAACGACATGGTGCGGGTCGCGGAGGGGAAGCGGACCTACTCCGACCCCAGCCCGCAGACGCTGACCAGGACCCTCGCGTTCCAGGAAGCCGTCGTCGAAGGTTCGCGCGCCATCGTCGGGGTGAGGGTCTCGTACGAAGCCGAGGACGGCAGCACCGTTCCGGATGACGGGTTGGTGGTCTGGCTGGCCAAGGTCGGCGACCACTGGCGCGTCACCGACTGGAAGGTCGTGGCCGCCAGCGGATGATGGTGGCATGAGAGCGTTCACCTGTCGGGAGTGTGGCAACCGCCTCTACTTCGAGAACTCGGCGTGCGTCTCGTGTGGCACCCGGCTCGCCTACTCCCGCGAGGAGCGCGCGATCGTCCCGGTCTCACCCGAGGGCAGGTACGTCGACAGCGACGGCTACGTCTGGTGGGTCTGTGCGAACACGCTCGAGACGGGATGCACCTGGCTGGCCCGCATCGAGGGCGGGATCTGCTTCGCCTGCGAGCTGACCCGGACCCGGCCCAACGACGCCGCACCCGAGTTCGTCCAGCAGCAGTACTCCCTTGCTGAGCAGGCGAAACGTCATCTCGTGGTCGAGCTCGACACCCTCGGTCTGGAGATCCGGACCAAGGCCGAGGACCCTGACGAGGGGCTCACCTTCGACCTGCTGGCCAGCGACGGCGTCGCGTCCACCTCCGATGTGGTCATCGGTCACGACGGCGGCGTGATCACGATCGACCTGGCCGAGTCCGACGACGCCTACCGTGAGCACGTCCGGGCCACCCTCGACGAGCCCTACCGCACCCTGCTGGGCCACTTCCGGCACGAGGTCGGCCACTACTACGAGTGGCAGCTGGTCCGCGGGCCCGAGCTGATGGAGCGGTGCACCGAGGTCTTCGGCGACGAGTCGGTCTCCTACGAGGAGTCGCTGCAGCGCCACTACTCCGAGGGCCCGCCTGCCGGCTGGACCGAGAACTACATCTCGACCTACGCCACCATGCACCCCTTCGAGGACTTCGCCGAGACCTGGGCCCACTACCTGCACATCCGCGACACGCTCGGGTCCGCGGCGGCGTACGGGCTCGCCGACCCGGTGCCCACCGAGATGCCGTTCCGGCAGGTCGTCACCGACATCTGGGTGCCCCTCTCGGCCGCGCTGAACGTGATCAACCGGTCGATGGGTCACGACGACCTGTACCCCTTCGTCATCCCGCCGGCGGTCCTGGACAAGCTCGACTTCGTGGCCTCGTTGGTGCGCGACGCGGGCTGAGCCGCGGGCCGATTCCGGCGGCCGATGCGTATCGGCACTCTATGCTCCGGACCATGACCGATACCGCCGTCGTCCCCGACGCCAAGGAGCGCGCCCGCCCCGAGTCGGAACGACTGTGGACGTCTGCAACCGTGATCACGTTCGTACGCACCATCGCGGCGGTCGTGCTGGCGGCGAGCGCCGCGTATCAGGAGAGCCTGAAGCTCCTGGTCATCGCGCTGGTCGTCTACTGGGTCGGGGACAGCCTCGATGGGGCGGTCGCCCGATGGCGTGATGAGGAGACGCGGATCGGCGGGGTGCTCGACATCTTCTCCGACCGTCTCTGCGCGGCGGCGTTCTACGTCGGGCTGGCGTTCCTGCAGCCGGACCTGTCGCCGGCGATCTTCGTCTACCTGGTGGAGTTCATGGTGATCGACTGCTTTCTCTCGATCTCCTACCTGGCCTGGCCGATCAAGAGCCCGAACTACTTCTATGTCATCGACCGGACGCTGTGGCGGTGGAACTGGTCCCACCCGGGCAAGGCGGTCAACTCGGGGCTCTTCGCGATCCTGCTGCTGGTCACCGGCTGGATGTGGGTGGGTCTGGTGATCGCCACGGCCCTGCTGGTCATGAAGTGCGTCTCGCTGGGACGGCTTCTCAGGATCGGCCTGCCCGTGCCTCGATGAGACTTCTGATCGGCACGCTCCTCTTCTGTCTCGGCTCGGCGCTCATCCCGGTGATGAACGCCGAGGCGTACCTCTCCGTCGTCGCCCAGAACTCTGACTGGTGGCCGGCGCTGCTCGGATTCGTCGCCGGGCTCGGCCAGACCGGCGGCAAGGTGGTCTGGTACTACGCCGGCCGTGGATCCACCAACATCCCGTGGATCAGGAAGAAGCTCGAGTCGCCCAAGTGGCAGGACTCCTACGACCGTTGGTACGCGCGGACCTCAGGGCGCCCGGCTCTGGCCACCGCACTCCTGGCCACGTCGGGCCTCTCCGGCTTTCCGCCGCTCGCGGTGATGGCGGTGCTGTTCGGCGCCTTGCGGTTCAACCTGCCGATCTTCACGCTCACGGTGCTCATCTCCCGTGCGCTGCGGTTCTGGGTGATCCTGGAGGCCGCGGGCCTCGCCTGGAGATTCCTCTGATCCGCTTCAGGATTCAACCACCACGTAGGGTGAGCCCATGCGGGAGAAGGCGACCTACGTCGAGCCAGGTAACGAGTTCAACCGGGACATGAACTACATCCCGGACCGGATCACGCGAGACGCGCGGGAGCCCGAGTTCGGGCCGAGCGACGTGCCGTTGTGGCCGGTCGAGCCGGGCCGCTACCGACTGGTCGCGGCCGCCGCCTGCCCGTGGGCCAATCGGGCGATCATCGTCCGCAACCTGCTCGGGCTCCAGGACGTCATCTCCCTCGGCCTCGCCGGCCCGACGCACGACGCCCGGTCGTGGACCTTCGACCTCGACCCCGGCGGCGTCGACCCGGTGCTGGGCATCGAGCGCCTGCAGCAGGCCTACTTCGCCCGCTATCCCGACTACCCGCGCGGCATCACGGTGCCGGCGATCGTCGAGGAGGCCACCGGCAAGGTCGTCACCAACGACTTCCCGTGGATCACCCACGACTTCTTCCACGAGTGGACCGACTTCTTCGCCGCCGACGCTCCCGACCTGTGGCCGCGCGCGCTGCGTGAGGAGATGGACGAGGTCGACAAGCGTGTCTTCACCGAGGTCAACAACGGGGTCTACCGATGTGGCTTCGCCGGTTCCCAGGAGGCGTACGACGCGGCCTATGCCCGTCTTTTCGCTGCTCTCGACTGGCTCGAGGAGCGGCTCTCCGGGCAGCGCTACCTGGTCGGCGACCAGCTCACCGAGTCCGACATCCGGCTGTTCACGACGCTGGCCCGCTTCGACGCCGTCTACCACGGCCACTTCAAGTGCAACCGGCAGAAGCTCGTCGAGCTCCCCGCCCTGTGGGCCTACGCGCGCGACCTCTACCAGACCCCCGGGATCGGCGAGACCCTCGACTTCCCGCAGATCAAGCAGCACTACTACATCGTCCACACCGACCTGAACCCCACCCAGATCGTGCCGGCCGGTCCCGACCTCTCCGGTTGGGACGAGCCGCACGGGCGCGAGTCGCTCGGCCCAGATCACTAGTCGGTGCGTGGCCGTGTCGCGGTGATCAACCCGCGTTTGGGGAGGAAGATGTGGCCGACGGCGGGGTCCGTCGATCCGTCGTGGAAGCCGGCGATGACGGCCGGGGCGTCCTCGAGGCCGGTGTGCTCGAGCAGCGTGATCGATGGCTGCTCCGTACCTCCCGCACGCTCGAGGAAGTCACGCTCGTCGCGGCGATAGCGCTGCATGAACGCGCGCGACTGGCCGTCGGCCTTGTAGGCGTCGAGCTGGAGGGCTGCGAAGAAGAAGACCGGAGCCGGTCCCACGAGGCTCTTGTCCTCCTCGGGGAAACCGTCGGCCTGAGTCGACCCGATGAGGCAGTCGAATGCGAGCCGGTCACCGAAGTGCTCGTGAACCCGGCGGCGCAGGGCAGGGTCGCCTGAGAGGTCGACATAGACGGTTCGCTTGGTGCTGTCGATCGCCGTCAGATCGGCGTACTCGTGTGCTGCGGCGTAGTGGCCGAGGCCCTTCACGAAGTCGATGTTGCGGGCCGAGGTGAGCGCGATCTTCTCGGCCGGTGAGTCGGCGAGGCAGTAGGCGGTGCCGTACGCCGTCTTGCTCGAGGCGCTCGAGATCACGAACTGCTCGGCGTCGAAGAAGTCGCGATCACGGAGGTAGTCGGCAGCGGTGTAGGAGGTGATGAACAGAGCACGGAAGATGGCGGTGAGGCTGTCCAGGCGTGGATCGGAGTCCCGGGGTTCGAACTCGTAGAGGTTGTAGACCTGAGGCGTCCCGGTGCGGTGTTCGGCGCCGTCGACGAAGCTGCGGGAGGTGACCGACGTCGGTCGCATCGTCAGCTGGGTCGCGATGGGGAAGTAGCCGAAGACTCGCGTTCCCACGGGGAGGTCGGACGCCCTCGACTCGACGATCTCGGCGTGCCCCCACGCCGGCATGCAGCCGTACCCGGGCTGCTCCGCCGGGAACAGATTCCAGTAGCCCAGGGTGTCGCCGTAGACCGCGTAGGTCATGTTGTTCGTCGTGAGAGCGATGCGTTCGATCCGCGCCGACACCTCACCCTCGTCGAGCTGCTGTGCCGGGATGTCCACCAGATCAGCCACGCCGAGGTCACTCTTGAGCGACTCCACTCGGGCATATCGAGTCATCGGTTCCTCATCTCCTGGGGCTGGGGCGATCGCGTCCGCCAAACTTACTAAGCGCTTGCTTAGGTGTCTACCGTCTCTTCGCGTTCACTCGAGCCCGTTCCTCCCCCTGGGCGGGTACCGTTTGGCTATGCCGATGTGCCACGGATCACAAGCCCGTGATCGGCGTAGCCAGCGGTGGCAACCCCACCCCGTGTGAAGGAAGTGTGATGACTGAATTTCTGGATCCGAGTCCCAGCCACACCGACATGGTGCAGTTGCTGAACCCCGAAGGAGAACGGGTCTCGCACCCGGACTTCGAGTTCTCACCCGACCGACCTGAGGACGAGGCCGTACGCGGCTTCTACCGCGACATGGTGCTGACCCGCCGCCTCGACGTCGAGGCCACCGCGCTGCAGCGTCACGGCGAGCTGGGCCTGTGGGCACAGCTGCTGGGCCAGGAGGCGGCGCAGATCGGTGCGGCCCGCGCGCTCGCACCCCAGGACTTCGTCTTCCCGACCTACCGCGAGCACGGTGTGGCCTGGTGCCGCGACGTCGACCCGATGCAGCTGCTCGGGCTCTTCCGGGGCACCGACCAGGGTGGCTGGGACCCCAACGAGCACAACTTCGGGCTCTACACGATCGTCATCGGCGCCCAGACGCTGCACGCGACCGGCTATGCGATGGGCGTGCAGATGGACGGCCTCGTCGGCACCGGCGACCCGACCCGCGACACCGCCGTCGTGGCCCACTTCGGTGACGGCGCCTCCTCGCAGGGCGACGTCAACGAGGCGATGGTCTTCGCCGCCTCCTACAACGCCCCGGTCGTCTTCTTCTGCCAGAACAACCAGTGGGCCATCTCCGAGCCGGTCGAGCAGATGGTCAAGGTGCCGCTCTACAAGCGCGCCCAGGGCTTCGGCTTCCCCGGGATCCGCGTGGACGGCAACGACGTGCTGGCGACGTACGAGGTGATGAAGTCGGCGCTCAAACGGGCCCGTGAGGGTGGTGGGCCGACGATGATCGAGGCCTACACCTACCGGATGGGTGCCCACACGACCACCGACGACCCGACCCGCTACCGGGTCTCCGACGAGGTCGAGGCGTGGAAGCTCAAGGACCCGATCGCCCGGGTCGAGGCCTATCTGCGCCGCGGCGGTGGCGCGTCGACCTCCTTCTTCGCCAAGGTGGAGGCGGAGGCCGAGGAGTTCGGTGAGCGCCTGCGCGCCGGGATCCACGCCCTGCCCGAGCCCGATCCCGTACGCCTCTTCGACAACGTCTACACCGAGCTGCCGCCGGAGCTGCAGGAGCAGCGTGACGGCTACGCGGCGTACCTCTCCTCCTTCGAGCCCGAGGGGGCCTCCCGATGACCAAGATGACGCTGGCCAAAGCGCTCAACGCCGGGCTCCGGCGAGCGATGGAGGACGACGACAAGGTCGTCCTGATGGGTGAGGACATCGGCCGGCTGGGCGGTGTCTTCCGGATCACCGACGGGCTGCAGAAGGACTTCGGCGAGGCGCGGGTCATCGACACGCCGCTGGCCGAATCGGGGATCGTCGGCACGGCGGTCGGGCTCGCGCTGCGGGGTTACCGGCCGGTGGTGGAGATCCAGTTCGACGGGTTCGTCTACCCGGCCTACGACCAGATCGTGTCGCAGGTGGCGAAGTTCCACTATCGAAGTGGTGGGCGGGTCGCGATGCCGATGGTCATCCGGATCCCGTTCGGCGGCGGCATCGGTGCCGTCGAGCACCACAGCGAGTCGCCGGAGGCGCAGTTCGCGCACACCCCTGGTCTCAAGGTGGTGGCCTGCTCGGATCCGGTCGACGCCTACTGGATGATCCAGCAGGCGATCTCGCATCCGGACCCGGTGATCTTCCTGGAGCCGAAGCGGCTCTACCACTCGACCAAGGCCGAGGTCGACGTCGACGCCACGCCTGGTCCGCTGTTCGCGTCCCGGGTGACGCGGCCCGGCACCGACCTGACGATGCTGGCCTACGGGCCGACGGTGAAGACCGCGCTGACCGCCGCGGAGGCGGCGGCGGGGGAGGGCAAGTCGGTCGAGGTGATCGACCTGCGGGCGCTCTCGCCGCTCGATATGGCGCCGGTCTACGAGTCGGTGCGGCGTACCGGCCGTGCCGTCGTCGTCCACGAGGCCCACGTCAACCTCGGCCTCGGCGCCGAACTCGCCGCCCGGATCACCGAGACCTGCTTCCACTCGCTGGAGGCGCCGGTCCTGCGGGTCGGTGGGTTCGACACGCCCTACCCGCCGGCCCGGGCGGAGGAGTACTTCCTCCCCGACCTCGACCGGGTCCTCGACGCCGTCGACAGGAGCCTGGCATGGTGAACGAGTTCCGCCTTCCGGACGTGGGTGAAGGCCTCACCGAGGCCGAGATCGTCGAGTGGCACGTCGCTGTCGGCGACGTCATCAAGGTCAACGACCCCGTCTGCGACATCGAGACCGCCAAGTCCGTCGTCGAGCTCCCCTCGCCCTACGCCGGGGTCGTCCAGGAGCTGCTCGTCGAGGTCGGCACCGAGGTCCAGGTCGGCACCCCGATCATCCGCATCGGCGACTCCCTCGCCGAGACGTCGGCCCCGTCGCCCGAGACGTCGGCCCCGTCGCCCGAGACGTCGGCCCCGTCGCACGAGGCGTCAGTCCCGTCGCCCGAGACGTCAGCCCCTGAGTCGGAGGAGCACGAGAAGCCGCTGACGCTGGTCGGCTACGGCTCCAAGGAAGACGCAGTCGTACGCCGCACCCGCACCGTCTCCGCCCCGGCCGCCGCCGCGGGCACCGGTGTGCTGGCCAAGCCGACTGCCCGAAAAGCCGCCCGGGACCGCGGGATAGATCTATCCGGCGTCACGCCCGCTCGGGAAGACGGCGTGATCACGACCGCGGATCTCGACTCTGCTGGTTTCGACACGGTCTCCTTCGTACCTCAGGAGCCCGGCTCAACCAGCGGGGGCGGTGAGCGTCGCGAGCCGATCAAGGGTCTGCGCAAGCAGATGGGCCAGGCGATGGTCGACTCCGCGTTCACGCTGCCGCACGTGACCATCTGGACGACGATCGACGTGACCCGTACGTCCGACCTGGTCGCCGGCCTCAAGGCCAACCGCGACTTCGCCGAAGTCCGCGTCAGCCCCCTGCTGGTCGTGGCCAAGGCGACGCTGCTGGCGATGCGACGTACCCCGATCATCAACTCCTGGTGGGACGAGGCCGCCCAGGAGATCGTGTTCAAGGAGTACGTCAACCTCGGCATCGCCGCCGCGACCCCGCGAGGTCTGCAGGTGCCGAACGTCAAGGGCGCCGACCGGATGTCCCTGGTCGAGCTGGGCGCCGCGATCAACGAGCTCACCGACGTCGCGCGCACCGGAAAGACCCCGCCGGCCGACCAAGCCGGCGGCACGTTCACGATCACCAACATCGGTCCGTTCGGCATCGACGGCGGCGCCCCGATCATCAACCCGGGCGAGTCCGCGATCCTCTCCGTCGGTGCGATCAAGCGCCAGCCCTGGGTGGTCGGCGAAGGTGACGACGAGCGCATCGAGCCGCGCGACGTCTGCACCCTCGCGCTCAGCTTCGACCACCGCCACATCGACGGCGAAGCGGGCTCCCGCTTCCTCGCAGACGTGGCGCGGATCGTCGGCGACCCGAGCGCGGCCCTGTTGTTCTGACCCCCGTTCGACAATCGCCCCACAGAACCTCAATTCGCTACCCGACCGGGTATCGGATCTGGCACCATCCTCAGGCCCGCGCTGACGCGGGCCTGAGGATCTTCTGGAGGCAGGAATGGTGCTCCTGACGGGGCGCACGCTGCTTGCCGGGATCGTCGCGATGGCCGCCTCGGCGACCGTACTCGTGGCGACTCCCGCGAGCGCGGCGACAACATCCACCGGCGTACGCTGCACGATCGTCGGCACATCCGGCGGTGACGTCTTGAAGGGCACGTCTCGCCGCGACGTCATCTGCGGCCGGGGTGGCGGCGACATCATCTACGCCAAGGGTGGCGACGATCTCGTCGACGCCGGATCGGGCGGGGATCACGTCTACGCCGGCTACGGCGCCGACCGGGTGCTCGGCGGGAGCGGCGAGGACTGGATCCATGGTGATGGCGGTCCGGACAGCCTCAATGGCGGCACCGGACAGGACAACATCTGGGGCGAGGACGGCGGTGACGTCATCTCCGGTGGCGACCACTTCGACGTGATCTCCGGCGGGGCAGGGGCGGACCGCATCTACGGGGGCGCCGGCGGGGACAGCATCAACGGCGGGACGAGCGGAGACGCGATCTCCGGAGGCACAGGATCCGACTCCATCAGCGGCGCAGACGGCAACGACTCGGTCTCCGGCGGAGACGGCAACGACCGGATTGCCGGCAACGACGGCGACGACCAGCTCCATGGGAACAACCACCTGGACACCGTCAGCGGTGGGGCGGGTCAGGACCGGCTCTGGGGCGACAGTGGTGACGACACCCTCAACGGTGGCGACGGCAACGACAAGCTGACCGGTGGGACCGGAGTGGACGACGTCCACGGCAATGCCGGCACCAACACCTGCTACTACGACGTCTACGACATCTTGAGCGGCTGTGGCTACGACAAGGCTCCGCCGAGCATCGCGTCCGTCACAGCGTCTCCGTCGACCGTCGACACCACTTCGGCGGACGCGAAGGTGAAGGTGCGAGTGCACGCGACGGACGACCTCAGTGGCGTCAAACGGATCCAGGGCCATTTCGTGGCCTCTTCCGTCAACGGCTCCATCTACATGGCCACCATGTCCCTCGTATCCGGTGGCACCCGAGACGGATGGTGGGAGTACGTCCTCACCGTTCCGCGGTGGACGCCGGCCGGGCCGATGGAATTGCAGTTGTGGGTCATGGATCGTCATGGGCGCGAGGTCGGGCTCACTCGCGACATCCTGACCATCACGAACACGGATCCTGACTCCGATGTACCCACGGTGAGCATCTCAGCGCTCACGCCGACGAGCATCGATGTCAGGACGGCGTCGAAGAAGGTCAAGGTGTCGGCCCGGGTCCGTGATGCCAAGTCCGGAGTGGATAGCGTCGGTATCTGCCTTACGCGACCGGGAACTCCCGCGCCTTCGGATCCTTTCTACATCAGCGTCGCCTGTGAAGAGTCGGTCACGCGTACGTCCGGGACGGTTCGAGACGGAGTCTGGACCACGTACCTCACGATTCCGAAGGGATCGGTCGGTGGTGTCTACAACGTCGATGTCTACGTCGAGGACCGCATTGGCAACGTTGCCGATTGGATGGGCCCGGAGGCGTACAAGCAGTTCGTGAACAGCGGCGGGAGTTGGCCCGTCGAGGTGTACGAGCTCAACGCTGCGATGAGCCGACTCCGGGTGCAGGGCACCGCCGGGTAGTACGGACCTGCCGAGACGTCAGCAACGCCGGTCGAGTGGGCACCTCGGTGCC